>DSCA01000087.1 GCA_011049295.1 Thermoplasmatales archaeon | reverse complement strand
GTGTAGTCTATGCCGTCGGGGTCGGCAGCGGACAGCGTGACGTTGACCCCGTCCAGATACCATCCGTTGTCGCCATCGGGAGCAGAGGGATTAAGGGTACAGGTGGTGACGGGGGACGAAATGTTGATTTTGAAAGTGACATGCTGGGTCGCCTCCACGTTGCCCGCGTTGTCCACGGAATAAAAGTCCACCTGGTGCTGCCCGTTGCTGCTGACCGTGAAGGGGCTGCCGTAGGTGAGCCAGGATCCGTTGTCTATGCGGTACTTGGTGTAATCAACGCCAGAGTCGTCATCGGTGGCGCTGAGGGTGACCTCCACCGGGGAGATATACCAGCCGCCGGGGCCATCGGGAGAGGACGGGTCGAGGGTGGCCGTGGTTACCGGAGGAGTAGTGTCTCCGTCAGAGGTGATGGTGAAGTGATAGACGCTGGAGGTTATGCCGTTGCCCAGCTTGTCCACGGCGTAAATGGTGTAGTCGTAGGTCCCCACCTGGGTGTAGCACTCGGTGCGCCAGAAGGTGGTACAGTGTTTGTAATTCATGGTGAAGTTGGCGGTGGAGCAGTCGGGATAGGTGACCTCAACATACAGGGCGTCTATGCCCACGCCGCTGTCCGTGGACTGACAGGATATGTTGACCTGGCATCCCTGAGTCTGGGTGCTGGGGGTGGCCGTGATGCTGGACAGACTGGGGGGGAGGTGGTCGTAGGCAGCCTGGCGGTCGTAGGTGCTCGGCGACGGCTCTAAGTTGAGAGCGGCATCCTGAGCCCGGGTCATAAACCGGTAGTGACCGTCCCCTTGGGGGAAATTAAACTCCCACTGCCAGGGGCTGGTGGTATCAGTAGCAAAACTCACCCATGAACCCCAGGTGCCGTTGTTGCTGCTGTAGCGATAGTAGAGGGTAACCTGGTCCACCGCGTAGTTGTCGCTGGCGGTGGCCGTGACGGTGGCATTGGTGTTGTACCAGTAGGATGTCAGCGCATTGACCGAGCTGCTGGGAGGAGTGGTGTCCTGCAAGGTAAAATTGTAAACGGCGGAATGCGACCACCCGCCGGCGTCTTGCGCCTCCACGGTGTAATTGTACACGCCCAGAGGGGCGGGGTAGGCGTAGCTGGCATTGTAGAACCAGGTGCCGTATCCGCTTGAGGACATGGAATGGTTGCCCTCCAGCGTGCCGTCAGGATAATAAATCTGGACATAGGCGGCCGTGGCCCCGCTGATGTCGGCGGTGATGTTGGTGTAACCCGGCACTTCCACCGGGTCCGGGGAATCGGAAATGGTATTTATGGGAGGTTGAGCCACAAATATAACCCCGAAAATCAGGACCAGTGTTACCCCTGCCGAGCCGAGTCCTTTCTTCTTCATAATGGATTATATCACAGGGGATTATAAAATGTTCGGTAGGACCGCCTGACCCGGGGACCGGCGCCTTAGTCCTTTTTCACGTATTCGTTGGCATCCAAATCCATGGGCAGGGGAACTCTTTTGAAATCGCGGGGGTCGCGGCTGGCGGGGATGGTGAGGTCGAAGCCGATTTTGGTGGTCTCCCTGGTTTCCAGGTCGGAGGAGGGGTCCAGCGAGGAGCCCTTGTCCCGCACCACCATCATGTCCCGGTCGCCCTGGAAGCGGGTGGCCATGGCCCATTCTATCTGGCTAGGATCATGAATATCGATGTCCTCGTCCACCACAAACACGTGTTTCATGGAGCGATGGCCCCGGAAGGCCGCCTCGATGGCCTTGCGCCCGTCGTCGGGATGTTTCTTGCAAATGCTCACCGCACCGTGCAGCCAGGAGCACCCCCCCGGGGTTATGTACACGTCCTTGACCTGGCAGACTTTGGCCACCTCGCCGTAGATGGTAGGCTCCCGGGGCATACCCATCAGCGTTTTGTGCTCCAGCCCGCCCGGAAGGAGGGCATGAAAGTGGGCATGGGGCCGGGCGTAAATCTTTTTGATGCGGGCCACCGGCTGTTGGCGCACGATGTCCGGGGTCTCCGTCAGGTCCAAAAAGGGCCCCTCGTCGTGCAGTTCACCGGTCATTTCGGCAATCATCACCACGTCCGCCGGGGGAACCCGATGACCATCCACTTTCACCAGAGGCGTGGGGGCCATGGCGTTGGCAATGGCCAGTTCGTTGACCTCGATGCCCGCGGATATGGCCGCCGCTACCAGCACCGCCATGGGATTGCCGATGCAGATGGCAAACTCCTCCAGCCCCCGCTCCAGGTAGGTGTGGAAGTTGCGAGGCAGGATACGCAGCACCAGGTGCCGGCTGTCTATTTTCATCATCCGGTGGTAGGAGGCATTGAGTCCGTATTCGGGGTCGTGGGCCACCACCACGGCGGAGGCGATGTAGGGCCCGCCGTCCCCCCGGTAGTAGGTCAGAATGGGCAGGTCGTCTAGGCTGCCCAGCTCCCGGTAATGGGCACTGGTTTCCTCCGGCTCCTGCGGCTGGTTGATGGCGCGGTCGATGGTGCGGATGATGTCCCGGGGTTGAATTCCCAGTCCCTCGGCCACCAGCTCGCGGGTGGAGCAGATGTTGGCCACCACGGGCAGGGCATGGTTGGTGACGTTGGAAAACAGCAGAGGGTGACCGTCCAGTTTTTTTATCAGGGTGGAGATTTCGTAGGTGGTGGAAACCTCCCGGTCGATTTCGGTCAGCATTCCCTGCTCCTGCAACCGGGCCACAAATTGACTGAAATCCATCGGAGAAATAACGTCTCCTCTTTTAAAAGTGTTGCCGCCGGTGGTGCTGTGTTGACGGTATGATTAAAATTCCTCCTACGTCATAGAAGAGTATATCTCAGGCCATAGCTGAGATATACCAGGAGGAACCAGATGAAGTATATAGGAT
>DSCA01000078.1 GCA_011049295.1 Thermoplasmatales archaeon | reverse complement strand
GGTACAGGGTCTCCTCCCCCTCCCATCTCCGGCCGGCCTCCAGCACGCCCCGAAAGGAGCCGTATCTGAGAACCAGCAGCTCTGCCAGGTAGCCGGAGAAGCCCTGCACCCTGACCTCGGCCCCGTAGCACCCGATGCCCTTGAGGAACTGCTTGAGCAGCCTCACCTGGTCTTTTTGCTCTGTCTTCAGGTGATCCCGGATGAACCGGGTGTGAAACGGGGTGCGATCCACGGCGCTCTGCATGGCGGCGGTGCTGCTCACCCGGTAGCAGGGAACCACGTCCACCCGGTAGCCGCGGCAGGTTCCCCGTACGTAGGGATGCTCGGCATACTGCACCTGCCAGTCCTCCAGCACCGCCTTTCCCATGGCCAGGGTGTGGCGCTTGATGTCCTCCCGGTTCACCGCCGGCGGATAGAGTACAAACAGGTCGATGTCCAGAGCCCCCCGTAGATAGGTGCCCTTGGCGATGGAGCCCACCAGCATCACCTCCACCTCCTCCAGCCCCCGCTTTCGGGCCTCAGCCAGCAGGACACGGCGGAGGTCCTCCACCGTCCGGTGCAGCTCCTGCTCCTCCTCGACGGTGGGCACCACCTGTTCCAGAACCTGTTTCTCGATGCTCATAGTGGAATGGTATGCAGGGTGGTGTACACCGGTCCCTGGGGCCGCAGTTCGCTTTTTTTCAGGCAGATGCTATCCACCGATACCTCGCCAAACACGGTGTCCCGGTGACGCTGCACCACCTCTCGCAGACGGTCCTTGCCCTGGGCTCCCTTCACCCGGGCCAGGGTGGCATGGGGGGTAAAGGGCCTCTTTTCCTTTGTGAACCCGCAGCCCTGGAGATCCTCCTCCAGGTTTTGGGCAATGACGGAAACCGGTCCCCCCTCCAGCCCCACCCATATCACCTTGATGTAGTCCGGGGAGGGAAACACCCCCATGCCCCTCACCGTGGTGGTGAAGGGCCCCACATTGGCCACCGCCCGCTGCATGGCCTCGGTGATGGCGGGAATGAGATGCTCCTCCACCTCTCCCAGAAACTTCAGGGTGCAGTGGATAATCTCCGGCTCCACCATCTTCAGGCGAGCCCCCGTCTGCTCCAGCTCCCCCTCCGCCGCCACCAGACCATCCAGCGCCCCGATGTCAATGGCCGTGAACAAGCGCATGCATAGCAATAGAGCCGTGGTATATCACGTTTACCAAAAAATAAAAAACGGGCGGCGCATAACCAGACATGAGCCAGGGTTCGCCGGCAGCGGGGAGGGCGCTGCCCGAAAACGAGGTCAAGCAGCGGCTGCGCCAGTACGGCATCCCGGTTCCCGACTTCACGGTTTTGTCTCCCCGTGACTCCCTGGACGATCTGGAGGTCTCCTTTCCGGCAGTCCTCAAGGTATGCTCGCCGGACATTGTGCACAAGACGGACGTGGGCGGGGTGCGGCTGGGCATCCCCGACTGGGGAGAGCTGGGGTCAGCGGTGGCCGACTTCCGGCAGCGTTTTCCCGGCCTGCCCCTGCTGGTGGAGCCCCTGGCCCCCTCCGGCCTGGAGATGATTGCCGGCCTTACCCACGACTCCCAGTTTGGTCTGGCCGTCATGGTGGGCATGGGGGGGGTGTTCACCGAGGTATACCGGGATGTGGCCTTCCGGCTGGTGCCCATAGAGGAGCGGGACGCCATGGACATGCTGGAGGAGCTCCGGGCCCACGTGCTGTTCGAGGGATTCCGGGGCATGACGCCGGACAGAAAAGCAGTTATAAGACTTCTGCTTACACTCTCCAAGATGGGACTGGACTACGGCCCTACCCTCCGTCAGATGGACCTGAACCCCGTGCTGGTCTACGAGGAGGGATTGATGGTCGTGGACGCCAATCTCATCCTGGGTGATTAAGAATGGATGTATTGTCCTCACAGGCACAGGCCCTCCTGCTGGGCAACGAAGCCATTGTGCGCGGCGCCCTGGAATCGGACATAGACGTGGCCACCACTTACCCCGGCACCCCCTCGTCGGAAATCGCGGACACCTTTTCCGCGGTGGCCCGCCATTTCACCTCCCGGCAGCAGGACCCCGGCTTTTACTTTCAGTATTCCACCAACGAAAAGGTGGCCCTGGAGTTCGCCGCCGCAGCAGCCGTCTCCGGGCTGCGCGCCCTGACCTGCATGAAGCATGTGGGATTGAACGTGGCCGCCGACGCCTTCATGACCTACATGTACGTGGGGTGCAAGGGCGGCCACGTCATCGTCACCGCCGACGACCCCTCCTGCCATTCCTCTCAGAACGAGCAGGACAACCGCTACTACGCCAAGTTTGGCCATGCCCCCCTGCTGGAGCCCTCCACGGCCCAGGAGGCCAGGGACATGACCATGGCCGCCTTTGACCTCTCCGAGGAGCTCAGGCTGCCCGTCCTGCTCCGGATGACCACCCGCACCTCCCACGTGCGGGGACCGGTAACCCTGGGACCCATGAATCTCACCGCAAAAAAGGGGCATTTCGACAAGGACCCCCTGATGGTCACCGTTCCCGCGGTGGCCCGCCAGCTGCATCCGGTGCTGCTGGAAAAAATGGAGCGGGCGGAGGCCCTGGCCGAGGACAGCCCCTTCAACCGGGTGGAGGAGATGGGCGGGGGCACGGGCATCGTGACCTCCGGAGCCGCCTACAACTACGTGCGGGAGGTGGCGGAGGAGCTGAGCATCCCGTGCAGCATCCTCAAACTGGGGATGACCCATCCCCTTCCCCGCAACCTGTGCCGGGACTTCCTCCGGGACCACCGGCGCATCCTGGTGGTGGAGGAGCTGGAGCCCTTCCTGGAGGAGCAGCTGAGGGCCCTGGCCCAGAAGGAGGAGATGGACGTGGAGATACTGGGCAAGGGGTTCGGAGGGCTGCGCCGCATCTACGAGTACGACGTGGACATCGTGGAGCGGGCCCTGCGCGCTCTGTCCGGCAG
>DSCA01000069.1 GCA_011049295.1 Thermoplasmatales archaeon | reverse complement strand
GGTGCGGGGAGGGGCGCTATTTTGTGGGCAGAAAGGAATACGTGATGCAGATAGAGGAAGCCCTGGGGTTCATTCCCTTTCCGGGCACCCTGAACCTGCAGGTGGAATCCGCCCACCTGACCTCTTTTCAGCGCCTCAAGGACCGGCCCGCCCTTATCCTGGAGGGATTCAGTAACGGAAAAAGAGACTACGGCCAGGTCATCGTCCACCCCTGCCGTCTTGGCGACTATGGCCGCTGCGCCGTGGTCATACCAGAAAAAGGAGGATACCGGGAGGTGATGGAGGTCATTGCCCCCCACAACCTGCGGGAGCGGCTGTCCCTGTGCGACGGAGACCGGGTGGAGGTCACCGTGCCGGTTCCGGGTTAACTGAACACGATGGACGAGAGGTACAGATACTCGAAGTTATAGTACTCGCTGTTCTCCATCGCTTCCTCGTATCCGCAGTGCGGGCACACCCAGCAGGTCTTGTTGCCGAAGGCGAATTGCCGCATGATTCTCTGGCAGTATGGACACGTATGCATGTGGTTCCTCCCCGCGCTCACATCACCCCGCTGCTATATAAAACATGATGATTTTTTCCGACTCTAAGCCATCAAGAAATATAAAAGGAAAAAGGGGGAAGAGGGAAGCTCAGGTGTTGTCGCCCAGCAGATACATGCGCATCATGGCCTTGATGCGCTGCTCCACCACCGCCTCGTGGTGCTCGGAGGGCTGCTCCAGGTCTATCTGGTCCAGAGACATGTGGGCGATGGAGCGGAGCAGGGATTTCCGCAGTATCTCCGTGGACATGCTCATGCCTCCTCGTACACGATGACGTCGTTCCATCTGATCTGCTCCCGGTTTCCGGCCCGGTCGATGCTGTAGAACTCGATTTCGTATTTGCCGGCGGCGCTGTACCCGTATTGCTGGCCCAGCTGAGCCAGGTCGATGTGCTCGCCGTGGTACTCCCTCCAGTTGAAGAGGATGACCCACTTCTGGGTGTCCTGGTTCCAGCGCCAGATGCGGTAGTAGGTGTGGTTGACGCCGGAGGCGCCGGGCTGCGGGTAGTCCTTGGTTTCCAGGGTGATGGTGGTATCCGTGGGTATGTAGTGTACCAGGTAGAACCAGAACACGGCCACGTGTTCCACCTCGCCGTGGAATTTCTTCCAGGTCTCGGGCGGCAGGTTGGTGATGGTGGTGGTCTCCCAGGCGTGAGCGGTGACTCCCTCGTCGCAGGTGGTGGTAACCGTGTTGTTGAGCACGGTGCCGGTGTCCAGGCCGTAGCGTACCTTCACCCGGACGGTTATGGTCCGGGATTCTCCGGGGGCCAGGTCGCCCACTGACCAGGTTATCTGCTGTCCGTCCCGGGCTACGGGGGTCCGGGAGGAGGTGCGGTAGACCACCTGGTCGGGCAGGGTGTCCACCACCATGACGTTGGTGGCCCCTCCCTGGCCGATGTTGCTCACCACGATGGTGTAGGTGAGGAGGAAGGTGGGCTCCACGGGGTCCACGGAATCGGTTTTCTCAATGGTCAGTACGGGCTCGGCCAGCACGGGTATGGGGGTGATGGTGGTGGGCTCCACGTCCTCGGCGGTATGGCCGCGGCTGTCCGTCATGTTGGCCACGTTGTAGATGACGGTGCTGGCGGTGATGCCCAGAACGTTCACCGAGCAGGTGACGTTGAAGGACAGGCTGGAGCCGCCAGGGAGACTGGGAATGATCCAGGTGATGGTGTCGCCGTCGTCCGTGCCGCCGTGGGCATCGATGACGGTGAGGTGGGTCTGGTTGTAGTCGTCGATGAGCGTCAGGTTGTCGGCGTTGTCGTTGCCCAGATTGGATATCCGGATGGTGTAGGTGAGCACTCCGCCCTCCTCCACGGGATCCGGGTCATCGGATTTCTCCACCACCAGGTGGGGCGCGGATTCCACCACGGTGCTCAGGGTGGCGTTGTCGCTCACGCCCTGGTCGCAGGTGATCTCCACAAAGTTGGTGAGCACCGTGCCCGAGGCCAGAGGCGAGTCCACATCCAGGGTGATGGTGATGGTTCCGCCGGCCCGGGCCTTGAGGGTGCCGATGTCCCATACGTTGTTGCCGGTGGTGGGCCGGGGCAGGGCAGACACAAAGGAGGTGTGCGGGGGATAGGTCTCCACGATGCGCACGTTGGTCAGGTCTATGCCTCCCGGATTGTAGTAGGTGAGGGTATAGGTGAGCTGGTCGCCGGCCTGGACGGTGGCCGGTCCATCCTTGTCAATGCCGATATCCGGATAAACCACGGTGGTGGTCTCGGTGTCCGACCTGGTGGCGGCGTTGGCAGCGGTAACCGTCACCCGGTTGAAGAGGCTCACCTGGCCGTTGTCGGCTACGGTGCCCCGGATGGTGATGGTTCGGCTGGCCCCCGCGGCCAGGGTCCCCAGCGTCCATTTGTTGGCGAAGCCGGTGTCGGGAGCGGGGGTGGCGCTGGTGAAGACGAAGTTGGCATCGTACTGCTCCCTGACCACCACGCTGGTGGCGGGGACACTCCCCACGTTGCGCACCACCACGGTGTAGGTGAGCTGCTGCCCGGGCTGTATGGGGTCGGGGTTGTCCGACTTGCTGATGGTGAGCTCGGGGGGAACGTAGATGGTGATGGAGGCGCTGTCGGTATCCGTGACCTTAGTGCCCAGCGGATCCCAGCCGCCTGCCTCCACCGTGTTGGTGGTGTCCACGGTGGGATTGGTGGAGTATTCATAGTATAGTTTTCCGCCCGGAGCAAGCGTCAGACCGCTGCCCAGAGAGCCCTGCAGGCTGTCCATGACATAAACGTCATGCAGGGTCACGTCGCCCGTGTTCTCCACCGTAATGTTCCAGGTAACCGTCTGACCGGCCTGCACGGAGGTGGGGTCGGCGGTTTTGGTGACTTTGATGTCGGGATGTCCGATGACGGTGACGGTGGCACTGCTGGAGTTGGTGACCTCGGTGCCCAGTTGGTCGGTGCCGTTGACGTTGACGGTGTTGGT
>DSCA01000201.1 GCA_011049295.1 Thermoplasmatales archaeon | reverse complement strand
GGATATAGCAGCCATACGTTTATGTGGTACAACGAGGCCCACGACTATTTCTGGGTGAAATATCATTTTAAGACCGACCAGGGAATTAAAAATCTTACTCGGCAGGAAGCAGAGGTTATGCGTGGCAAAGACCCAGACCACGCTACCCGGGACCTCTATGAGGCTATCGAGCGAGGGAAGTATCCCTCATGGACACTTCAGGTGCAGATTATGACGCCTGAGGAAGCAGAGGATTACCGTTTCGACATCTTTGATGTCACAAAAGTCTGGCCCCATGGTGACTTTCCACCGATAGAGGTTGGGAAACTGGTTTTGAACCGTAACCCTGAAAATTACTTTGCTGAGGTGGAGCAGGCTGCCTTTTGCCCGGGAAACCTCGTGCCGGGGATTGCTCCCTCTATGGATAAGATGCTGCAGGCCCGTCTTTTCTCGTACCATGACACCCATCTCCACAGGCTGGGACCAAACTATCATCTCATACCAGTTAACGCGGCAAAAAATGCGCCTGAGAAAAACTATCAGCGGGATGGGCCCATGCGGACAGATGGCAACTTCGGGGGTAAACCAAATTACTGGCCGAATAGCTTCAATGGCCCGGAGCCAGATATTTCTGCCAAAGGACCTCCCTTTGAAATCTCTGGGCAGGCAGATCGCTACCCCTACATGCATCCCAACGATGATTTTGTGCAGCCGGGTAACCTCTACAGAACGGTGATGACAGACCAGGACCGCGAGCATCTGGTGGGCAATATCGTTGACCACCTCCGTAACGCTCAAAAACGCATACAGCTTCGCCAGACAGCACTATTTTTTAAGGCTGACCCTGACTATGGTCGTCGAGTGGCACAAGGACTTAATCTGGACACACAAGAAGTCGAAAAATTGGCACAGATGTCACACAAGGAAAGAGCAGAGGTTACATCCCGATAAATGCTGTCACAAAATGGGCACCGGTTTTTTCTCCGATCACCTTTTTTCTCTCGTTAGCCACTGCACTCTATGCCCGGCGCTGATGAAAAAGTTATAAATTGGCACCGCATCCAGCACAGGATGACCGCCATCGTGTACCACGACGACTTCACGCTCCACGACAATCCCTACCATCCGGAGAGGGCAGAGCGCCTGGTCTCCGTCATGGAGTACCTCCGGAGCATGCCCTTTTTCGACCGCCTGGCGCAGATGCAGCCGGAGATGGTAAGCGAGGATCTGCTCCTGGAGGTGCACACCCCGGACATGGTCAGCCGGGTCAAAAACGCCCAGGGCTGGCTGGACCCCGACACCTATGTCTCCCGGGACTCCTACCGGATTGCCCGCCTGGCCGCCGGGGGCGTGGTGGGAGCCTGTCAGGCCGTGCTCCGGGGAGAGCAGGACAGCGTCTTCGCCCTGGTCCGCCCCCCCGGCCATCATGCCACCCGGGACACCTCCATGGGCTTCTGCCTGTTCAACAACGCGGCGGTGGCCGCCCAGAGCCTGGCCAAGCAGGGCCAGCGGGTGCTCATTTTCGACCACGACGTGCACCACGGCAACGGCACCGCGGACATCTTCTACGAGCGCCGGGACATCCTCTATCAGTCCTTCCACCTGTATCCCCACTTTCCGGGCACCGGGCTGGTGGACGAGATCGGGGCCGGGGAGGGAGCCGGCTATACGGTGAATGCCCCCCTGTCCCGGGGAACCGGAAACGCCGGGGTGCGCCAGGTCATGGAAGAGGTGATGCTGCCCATCGCCCGGCAGTTTGACCCCCACGTGGTCATCGTCTCCGCCGGCTTTGACTCCCATCACACGGACACCCTAGGCGGCCTCTACCTCACCGTGGATTTTTACGGGGAGATCATCTCCCGCCTGCTGGAGGTGCAGGAAAAAATAGTGTGCTCGCTGGAGGGGGGCTACAACACGGACGTGCTGCGCAAGGGGGTGGCGGTGGAAGTGGCCACCCTGCTTCACACGCCGGTCAGCTGCGAGGACCGGGTGGAGGACGAGAGGGGAGCCGGCGACGTGGTGCAGGCCCTCCGGGACACCCTGGGCAGCTACTGGTCGCTGTAGTCGTCGGTGGAGCAGACCACGGTGGTATGCATCCCCCCGCGCACGTTGAAGTCTCCCACCACCTCCAGCCGCCGGGGGTCCAGCAGGGCCACCAGGTCGTCAAAAATTCGGTTGGTGGCCTCCTCGTGGGTGAGATGTTGCTCGCGAAAGTCGTTGAGGTACAGTTTCAGGGACTTGAGTTCCACGATGTACTGGTCGGGGATGTAGGAGATGGTGATCACCGCAAAATCGGGGTAGCCGGAGCGAGGGCACAGGCAGGTGAACTCGGGAAAGTCGATGGTGATGGTGTAGTCCTTCTCCGGCGAGGGATTGTCCCAGACCTCCAGCTCCGAGCTCTCCACGGCCTGCTCTCCGTACCTTTTCTCGTGCATGCTGACCGGTCTAATCACACCCCCTATTTAAGCATATGCGCCCCTGCAACCGTTTTATAGGACCGGCCGATATGGTTCCGTGCAGAGCCACCGCCGCCTCCCCGCCGCCCTGTGCCTCTCTTTTGCCGCCCTCACCGCGCTGGTGGTGGCGGCGCCCTGGCTGGCGGAGGAATCCAGCATCCGGGGGCTGGACGGCCAGGCCTGGTTTCTTGACCATCCCCAGCGGTGGGAGGCCATGCCCCTCCCCCCCCGGCTGGCCTACACCCTGGGCGACCTGGTGTGCCATCAGAAAGAGGAGCGCTCCTACCTCCTCCATGGCAACCAGATACCGGTGTGCGCCCGCGACCTGGGCCTGCTGGCGGGGATGGCGGCGGGCTTCGCTCTGACCGTGGCCGCCGAGCCCCGGGCCCGCCTCGTGGACAGCGCCGCCGGGCTCCTGCACGTGCGGACAAAAAAAATGCTGGTTGTGGCGGTGGCGCTGCTGCTGGCACCTCTGACAATCGACGGGTTTCTGCAACTGCTGACCGCCTATGAGAGCACCAACGTCCTGCGCTCGGCCACCGGTTTGCTGTTCGGCCTGGGG
>DSCA01000095.1 GCA_011049295.1 Thermoplasmatales archaeon | reverse complement strand
GGCTAACAAGCCGCTTTTGTCTGCAGGTGCCCCTTTTTGTCAGTGTGAACAGGCTTCACCCACCTATGAGAGCCAGATTTTGACCAAAATTTTGCCCGTGACGCTGAAATTTGACGTGTTTTGGCGGTGAAATCATTGAATTAGCACCTAACTTTTGCCTAAATTCGTCACCGTTCATTGGACATTCGGAACTACTGGCAAACCGCAAATGTTTATATAGAAACAATCAATAACTTCTCCATGGCAAAAGAGAAGGTGCGAGGGGCTGCCGTCATCACCTTTATTTCCTTGCTTTATTTCCTGTGGCTGGTGGTCGTGGTGCTGCAGGACCAGGGCTACCTGCTGGAGGGCACGGACCTGGTGCTGAGCCTGAGGGACTGGGCCATCGTGGGCATCATCCTGTACGCGGTGTTTGTGATGGTACTGGTGTACTACTACCTGACCACGGGCACCCCGGAAAAGAGGACGGAGGGCATCAAGCTGGTATCCGCGGTGACCACCCGGGTGGTGTGCGACAACTGCCACACCGTGTTCACCATCTCCGACACCGGAGTCCGCCCCCTGCGCTACTCCTGCCCCAACTGCGGGGAGCAAGGGGCGCTGCGCAGAAAGACCATCCAGGGAAGGCGGAAGAACATTGCCTGCCACCACTGCGAGAACTACTTCGAGGTGTACGACACCGGGGAGCGCCCGCTGAGCTACGAATGCCCGCACTGTCATTTTGAGGGTGCACTCTCCGCCTAGGTACCATGTTCAGGGTCACCGTGGAGGTCCGCCTGAAGAAGGGCATTTCCGACCCCGAGGGGCGAAACGTGGTCAAGGCCCTGCACCTGCTGGGCTTCGACGAGGTGAAGGAGGCCGCCATGGTCAGGGTCACCGAGCTGACGGTGGAGGGAACCAGCGAGGCAGAGGTGCGGCGGCGGGCGGAGGAGATGTGCCAGAGGCTGCTGACCAATCCGGTCATTCACGACTATGTCATTCGCATCGAAGGGATGTAAATGAGGGAGCAGTTTCTCACCCCCGACGGGGACATCTACCGGGTGAACCTGTTTGACGCCCACGACCAGGATTTGCGCGCCATCAGCCGGGAGATGGGGCTGGCTTTCAGCCTGGACGAGATGCGACGCATCCGGGACTACTTTGCCGCCCAAGGGCGGCAGCCCACGGACCTGGAGCTGCAGGCCCTGGGCCAGGCCTGGAGCGAGCACTGCTGCTACAAGTCGTCCAAGCCTGTGCTCCGCCAAAACATCTACGGGATAGAGGAGGAGCGCATCGCGGCCAGGGAGGACGCCGGGGTCATGGAGTTCGACGATGACCACTACTACGTGGCGGCCCTGGAGTCCCACAACCATCCCTCGGCCATCGAGCCCTACGGAGGGGCGGCCACCGGGATTGGGGGCATCGTGCGGGACGTGCTGTGCATGGGGGCCCAGCCCATTGCCCTCATCGACCCCCTGTTTTTCGGTCGGCTGGACTTCGACGTGCGACAGCTTCCCCGAGGGGTGAAGCATCCCCGCTATCTTTTCCAGAGGGTGGTGGAGGGCATCCGGGACTACGGAAACCGCATCGGCATCCCCACCGTGGCCGGCCAGGTGTACTTTCACAACGGCTACGTGGGTAACTGCCTGGTCAACGTGGGGTGCCTGGGCATCGTGGACAAACAGCATCTCATCCACAGCCGGGTGAAAAGGCCCGGCGACGTCTACATCTACGCCGGGGGGCGGACCGGGCGGGACGGCATCCACGGGGTAACCTTTGCCTCCGAGGAGCTGACCGAGGAATCGGAGGAGGAATCCATCTCCGCCGTGCAGCTGGGGGACCCCATCACCAAGGAGCCCCTCATCCATGCCTGCCTGGAATGCGTGGAGGCGGATCTGGTGGAGGGCATGAAGGACCTGGGTGGCGGGGGGCTGTCCTGCGTGTGCGGGGAGCTGGCCTACGACGCCGGGTTCGGGGCGGAGGTGCACCTGGACCGGGTTCCCCTCAAGGCCCCCGACATGGCCCCCTGGGAGATATGGGTGTCCGAATCCCAGGAGAGGATGATGCTGGTGGTGCGCCCGGAAAACGTGGACAGGGTGCTGGACATCTTTGCCCGGTGGGACGTAACCGCCGTCACGGTGGGAAAAAGCATCCAGGAGCCCCTGGTCCGGGTGTGGTGGCACCACCGCCTGGCGGGGGAGCTGGACCTCCGCTTCCAGGTGGGGGGACCGGTGTACGAGCGGCCGCTCGAGGAGCCCCCCAGCCGGGAGGGGCCCGACCCCGAGCTGGACCTGCCCGACGTGGAGCAGGTGCTGCTGTCCGTGCTGGCCTCCTCCAACGTCTGCTCCCGGGAATGGGTGATACGGCAGTACGACTTCGAGGTGCGGGGGAGCACCCCGCTGAAGCCCCTGCAGGGACCGGTGGGCCGGCAGACCCACGGGGATGCCGCCGTGGTCAAGCCCCTGCCCGGCTCCTACCGGGGGCTGGCAATCACCGCCGATGTCAACCCCGCCTACATGCTCATCCACCCCTACCTGGGGGCCCGGGCGGCGGTGGACGAGGTCTGCCGCAACCTGGTGGCGGTGGGCGCCCGGCCGGACTCCATCGGCGACTGCCTGAACTTCGGCAATCCGGAGAAGCCGCGGCGGATGGGCGAGCTGCACCTGGCCACCCGGGGGCTGGCGGAGATGGCCCGCGCCCTGCGCCTGCCCTTCATCTCCGGCAACGTCAGCCTGTACAACGAGACGGCGGAGGGAGCCGTACCCCCCACCCCCACCCTGATGGGAATGGGCATCGTGCCCGACATCCGGAGCAGCATCAGCACCCCCTTCAAGAGGGAGGGAGACAGCATCTACCTGGTGGGGCAGACGGAGCGGGAGCTGGGAGGCAGCGAGTACTACCAGGCGCTGGGCGTGTCCGGAGGAAAAGTGCCCCGTACCCACCCCGAAAGGCTGTCCCGGTACATGGACGCCCTGCTGCAGGCCGTGCAGGAGGGATGGGTGAACGCCTGCCACGACGTATCCGGGGGCGGGCTGGGAG
>DSCA01000017.1 GCA_011049295.1 Thermoplasmatales archaeon | reverse complement strand
CATGGCAAGATTATAGACCTTCCAATTCGTTTGAAGTTTACGGTCTATCCGCTTCTGCTTCTTGCATCCCATCCGTTTGCTACATAACGGAGCCCCTTTATTTACTTACCGGACAACGCCCCGTAAACAACAACCTTTTTATAGCACCTTTATATACCTGTGTTGCACGGTTTTCGAGGTGGAATGTGCATTATACCCGGTTTGAAAAAGCGCGTATCGTTGGAGCACGGGCCTTGCAGATAGCCATGGGCGCGCCCCTCCTCATCAAAAAACCCGAGGGCACCAAAAACCCGGTGGACCTGGCGCTCCTCGAGCTGGAGAAGGGCCGCATACCCATGACCGTCAAGCGGGAAGGAAAAATTTTAAAAGGCCCGGTGGTATAGGAGGGATTCACATGGAGTCGGAAAACGCTGAACAAAGCATGCTTGTGCCCGAAGAAATGTACATTTCCAGCGGGACGGAGATTGGCACCCAGCAGAAGCGGTCGGACATGGAGCCGTTCATCGCCAAGGTGCGCACCGACGGCCTGTACCTCATCGACCTCAAGGAGGCCGACCGGCGCATCCGGGAGGCAGGCAAACTCCTGGCCCGCTATGACCCCCAGCAGGTTCTGGCGGTGGCAGTGCGGCAGTACGCCCAGAAACCCATAACCCTGCTGGCCGAGGTCACCGGCATCAGGGCCATGCCCGGACGCTTTTTGCCCGGCACCCTCACCAACCCCCACTGCAACACCTACACCGAGCCGGACATCCTCCTGCTCACCGACCCCATCGGCGACTACCAGGCCCTGAAGGAGGCCATCACCGTGGGCATTCCCGTGGTGGCCCTGTGCGACACCAACAACCAGACCAAGTACATCGACTGGGTCGTACCGGTCAACAACAAGGGCCGCAAGTCGCTGGCCCTCACCTACTGGCTGCTGGCCCGGGAAATCCTCAAGAACCGGGGAGACATCAAGGACTACGACGAGTTCGAATACCGGGTGGATGACTTTGAGGCAGAGCTCTGAAACCGGTATATAAAGTATATAAACAGTTTTTCCTTTACATCCTGTATGCCTGACAATCCAAAGATAGTGCTGGTCATTGACGACGAAGAAACCATGCAGGACCTCATCCAGCGCAACCTGGCCCGCATCGACCTCCCCATCCGGGTTCACAGTGCGCTGAGCGGTGAGGAGGGGGTGGAGAAATACCGTCACCTCATGCACAAAAATTTGCGCCCCGACTTGGTCATCATGGACCTCAACCTCACGCAGTGGGGGCCCGGGGAGATAGACGGCGTGGAGACCACCCGCCGGATACTCAGCCTGGACCCCGAGGCCAACATCTACGGATACACCGCCTGGTTTGCCACCCGCTGGTCCAAGGAGCTCCAGGAGGCAGGGGCAAAAAAGGTCATTGAGCGGACCACGCTCCCCTCGGATTTCAGGCGGCTGATTGAGGACATCCTGTCCCCGTAACCCCGTACACATACTTTTTTAAGGACATAGGGAATTAACAGTACGAATCATGGCCATCATCTGTCCCATCTGTGGCGAGGAAAATCCGGAGGGGGCCGCCACCTGCCGGGCCTGCGGAGCGCCGCTGGAGGAGCCGCCAGCAGAAAAAAAGGGTACCTCGGAAAAGATTCTCATTGCCATCTTCGTTATTGCGCTCCTGGTCATCGCCGCCATCATCGTGGCTCCCTTTCTGTACAACAACGGTTCCGGGGGGAACGGGGGCGGCACGGGTCTCATCCCCGACTGGTGGTGGGAAAAATACGGCCTGGAGCCCGGCTCCAGCGACCCCTACGAGGACCTGGACGGAGACGGGCTGTACAACCTTGACGAATACCGGCTGGGCACCAACCCCCTCGATCCGGATACCGACGGGGACGGCATCATCGACAGCCTGGACATTATTCCACTGCACGACGCCGGAATCCAGATAACCATTGACACCCTCCGGATAAACGATTTTGTGGAGGGCGTGCGGCCGGTCTACAAGCCCACCGGGCAGTTCTTTTTCCTGGTGTACGTGGACGGCTCCCTGGCGGGCCAGGTGCCCTCCACTCCGGCGGAGCTGAAGATAGACGTGGAGCACGCGGTGGGCTGGAGCCTGACCGTTAACGTACCCGACGACCGCCACCCCACGGTCCGGCTGGAGCTGTACGCCAAAAAGGCCCTGGGCAGAAACGAGCTTCTGGACATCAACGGACAGAACAACTCCAAAAACCCCGCCGGCTACTACCTTGAGATACCCTATCATCTGGGAATCAGGGATGTGGGCCGAGTGCAGACCGGCCGGTCCGACGGCAGCGACGACGGCAACCGCGGACTCCAGGACGACAAGGACGCCCTCGTTACCTGGACCATCAAGACCATCGACATGCAGACACGGTAGCCGTGGCCACAATTTAAGTAGTCATCCTGAAATGGGGACCATGCGTATCACCAACCGCCACCAGTTCCTGGCCCATGCCACCGGCGACGCCCGGGCAGCCCGGGATGACGCCCTATGCTGTCTGGAGGCAGCTCTCCGGGCCGCTGACCCCTATCGGGCAATCCGGCGGGCGCTGCACCGTAACGGAGAGACGGTGGTGGTGGATGACATCTCCTATTCTCTCCCCCGTTACCGGCATATTTATCTTATCGGCTTTGGCAAGGCCAGCCTGGGCATGGCCCGGGCCGCCCGGCAGGTGTTCCCCGTTGACAAGGGAGCGGTCATCACCACCGAGCGGGCAACCCTGGAGGGGTTGTCCGTGTACACGGGCACCCATCCCCTCCCCTCCGCCCGGAATGTGGAGGCCACCCGGCACCTGCTGGACCTGGTAAAAGAGGCCGGTCCCGGCGACCTGCTGGTCACCCTGGTTTCCGGCGGGGGCTCGGCGCTGCTCTGCCAGCCCCGGGTTTCTCTGGAGGCCATGCAGACGCTGACCCGGGAGTTGATCAACGCCGGCTGTACCATCCAAGAGCTCAACACGGTGCGCCGACACCTGTCCACGGTCAAGGGGGGGCAGCTGGCGGCCATGAGCCGGGCTCCCGTTCTCTCCCTCATCATATCCGACGTGATAGGCGACCCCCTGTCCTCCAT
>DSCA01000155.1 GCA_011049295.1 Thermoplasmatales archaeon | reverse complement strand
GCTGCAGGGCCTCCTCCGCCCCGGATATCTTGTTCCGTATCTTTTTTTCCGTCTCATACTGGTCGTTGGCATTCTGGGCCACGTTCTTGGTAACATCCAGGGTCACCGCCACCTCCTCGCCCCGGTAGGGCAGACTGACCTCCGCCCGGGGATAGGCGTACCGCCGCACCCGGGGGTGGCCCGTGTCTCCCTCCCCGGACAGCCCGGCCAGCAGGCTCTCGCACAACTGGTAGTTGGCATAGATGGCCTCCCCGGCCCGGTGTCGCTCGTCCCTCTCCTGCTGGAAGCGTCGAAGGGCCGATTCCTGCTGCTCTATCTGCCGGAGCAGGCGCTGGCGCTCCTCGCGGTAGGCGTCCTCCCGGGGAAGCGGGGTGCGGGCGGACAGGTAGGCGTCGCAGGCGGCGTTGAAGCTGTCCCTGTCCTCCAGGACGGCGTCAGGGGGCGGGGGCAGCCGGACGGGGAGGACGTTCACGTAGGTGTCGCCCTGTCTGACCAGCACCGGGGAAAAACGGTGCTCCCGGAAGGGGCGCAGCACCGCCTCCAGGGCCTCGTACAGCCGGCGCACCGTCGGCTCCTCCAGGTCCCGGGCCGGGGCATGTCGGTCCACCCCCGCCCGGTCGCAGAGGTGCTCGCTGTAGTCCCCGGGGACGTTGACCGCCATGACCAGGGTGCGCACCACGTCGGCGTGGCTGGAGCCCATCATCTGGGCAAAGCCCTCAAAGGAGGTGGTAAAGGGGTCGTTGCGGGCCGGGGGAAACACATAGGGACGACCGGGGCGGAGTTCCCGGTGGGACCAGGACTGGACGCGCAGGGGCAGAATGATGGTACCCCTGTCGTCGACCAGGATGACGTTGCCATCGCCGAACAGCTCCGCTATCAGCCGGTAGCCGTTGCTGAACTCCAGGCTCACGATGCGGTCGAAGTCCTGCTGGCAAATGCCCACCAGCCGCCTGTTTCCCAGGTGCTTGCGCAGGGTCATGGCAAAGGCGGGGGGATGCCCGCCCCCCTTTTCCCGGCGGGCGGTGAGGAACAGCCATCTGCCGTTTTTAATCAGCAGGTCGTGGTTTTCCTCCCTCCGGATGCGCAGGACCACCTCGCCGCCCTCCTGGTAGGCTTTGCTGAAGTACCCCTGCACCAGGCACTGCAACTCGGCCGTCACGGCCCGCACGTCGAAGCTGTCCATGCGTTCTTTCACACAGAGACAATCGGGCCCCTCCCTTAAAGTTTTTTATGGGCAGCGCGTTCCGGTGCATGGACCGATTGCACCATCTGGCCACGGCGGTGGCCGACTTTGTGGCCCAGCGGGAATGGGAGCCCTACCACCATCCCAAGGACCTGGCCGTCTCCATTGCCATCGAGAGCAGCGAATTGCTGGAGCGCTTCCAGTGGCGGAGCCCCCGGGAGGTGGAGAGGCTGCTGCAGGACGCCGAATACCGGCGGGGCGTGGAGGAGGAAATGGCGGACGTGCTCATCTATCTGGTGGCCCTGGCCAACCGCCTGAAGGTGGACCTGCCGGCGGCCGCCCTGGCCAAGCTGGAGCGCAACGCCCGGAAATACCCGGCGGAGGAGTTCCGGGGCAAGGCCCACCGCGACCAGGAAAAACCAGGGGGCTGACCCCCTACCCGTGATAGTTCCAGGGTGCGTACTGGTAGTCCAGGGTGTAGATGATGAGGTCCATTTCGTCGCTGGCCACCCGGCCCTCCACGTCGTAGGCGTACACCCGGAGAACGTGGCGTCCCAGGGGCGGACCGTGTTTTCCCTGGATTTTCCACTCGTAGGGCGGCGAGCGGTCCCAGGTGATGAAGATGTCGTCCAGGCAGAAAATCACGTAGTCGATGGCGGCTGTGCTGCGCACCTCCGCCCGGGCCACCGGGCTGCCCAGGGCCACGGTGATGCCCCGCAGCCGCAGAAACCAGAACCATCCCAGAGGCAGAGGCAGCAGCGACCAGTTTCCCAGGTACAGGCATCCCTCCCGGGGCGCGGTGAGCAGCACCTGCAGGGGGACGAGCTGGCCGGCCAGAGTGGCCACCGCCGACAGCAGCAGCCGGGTGGCCTTCACCTGGTAGCTGTAGTTGATGCGGTCCAGGGTGTCGTTCCGGGAATGGCCCCAGGGATATCCGTCGTAGTGGGCGCAGAACAGGGCGTCGTATCCGTAGTCCAGGAAGGCCTGATGGTCGGCGCCGATGTAGTTGGGAACCCTCTCCACCCCTAGCTCAATCTGGTTCCAGTAAAGCGTGCTCACGTTGACCAAAAGGGCGGACAGCCATTCCGTGCGGGGGCTCTCGAAAACACGCAGAAGCCGGCCGCCGCGGGCGGTGCCGGCATAGCCCACCATGTCGGCATTGATGACGGCGCGGATGTTGTCTCCCCGCTCGTAGGACTGGCGGGCGTGGTGAAAGCTGCCGTAGGTTCCCACCTCCTCGCCGGAGAAGGCCACGAACCGGATGGAATGGGGAAAGGAATGCTGGGACAGGACGGCGGCGGCGGCCAGCACGCTGGCCACGCCGGAGGCGTCGTCATCTGCCCCCGGGGAGCCGGGAACGGTGTCGTAGTGGGCGGTCATCAGCACTAAGGCATCGCTGTCCCCGGTGCCGTTCAGGGTGGCCACCACATTGCGGCTCTCAAAGCCGGCATACCGCCAGGGGTCAAACCTCGTCCACAGGCCCAGGGTCCGGAACTGGTCGTGGATGTACTGGGCGGCCAGTGAGCAGTTCTCCGTACCCGTGTAGCGGGGACCGAAGGCCACCAGCCCCTCCAGGTAGCGGGACACCAGCGAGACATCCACCTGCTCAATCATGTCCGCAATGGTTGCCGGCCCTTCCTCCCCCGCCGCATCCGAAGGCTGCAGTGCGGGAAGCGAAAAAACCGCGGGCGAGAGGGAGAGGGCCAAAAGCAGAGCGGCGGCGGCCACCGCTGTTGGTGCGTGCATGGAAGAGTAAGGAACGCCCATTTATAAACATGTTCGGGTCACCCGGCGTATATCTGCTGTGTGGCATGATTCTGAGAAAAGTACATGGCTCCTGCTATTACATGATTGAAATTCTTCTATAAGTCTCTCAATTTTTGGTATGACCAGAATTTCAATTTAGCTTCGTGATACATATG
>DSCA01000080.1 GCA_011049295.1 Thermoplasmatales archaeon | reverse complement strand
TACGGTGGGATCTGGTGCCACAGACGAGCGATGGGGAGCCGGATACACCCCGGCTCCGTTTTGCTGATTCTGCAAAAATCAGCAAAAATGAACTGCTTCAAACCCCACATTCCGAAGTACTGAAAAATCAGAAAAGTTTAACTAACGATGTCCCATGGGATATTGTGGCGCCCAGTCCCCGGGATACATCACACATCGGCCTGCCGCCGGGTACCCTGATATACACGGGCGACCGGAAAACCGAGCCGGTGACCATCACCCTGATTGACTACGACGGGCAGCATCTGCAGGAGAGACGGGTGGACACTGTGGAGGAATGCTTCCCCTTCAGGGATGCCCCCACCGTCACCTGGGTCAACGTCGACGGCATTCACCGGGTGGAGGTGGTGGAGAAACTGGGAACCCATTTCGACCTGCATCCGCTGGTCATGGAGGACATCCTCAACGTGGGGCAGCGCCCCAAAATGGAGGATTTCGACGAGTATCTTTTTCTCATCTTCAAGATGCTCTACCACGACCACGAGGGCGAGCTCCAGATAGAGCAGGTGAGCCTGGTATTGGGGCCAACCTGGGTGCTGTCCTTTCAGGAAAGGGCGGGGGACACCTTCGACCCGGTGCGGGAGCGCATCCGCGACGGCAAGGGAAAAATACGCAAAATGGGGCCCGACTATTTCACCTACGCTCTTCTGGACACGGTGGTGGACAACTACTTCACCATCCTGGAGCGCATCGGGGAGGGGGTGGAGGGCATCGAGGAGGAACTGGTGACCAACCCCACCCCGGACACCCTGCAGGCCATCCATCGGCTGAAGCGGCAGCTGATTTTTCTCCGCAAATCGGTGTGGCCCCTGCGGGAAGTGGTGCTGGGGCTGGAGCGGCTGGAGACCCCGCTGATTGACCAGAAGACGGAGGTGTACCTGCGCGACGTGTACGACCACACCATCCAGGTCATCGACACCATTGAGACCTACCGGGACATGGTGTCCGGCATGCTGGATATCTACCTGTCCAGCGTCAGCAACAAGATGAACGAGGTGATGAAGGTGCTGACCATCATCGCCACCATTTTTATCCCCCTGACCTTCATCGCCGGAGTCTACGGCATGAACTTCGAGTACATGCCCGAGCTGGGCTGGAGACTGAGCTACTTCCTGGTGTGGGTAGTGATGGCCGCGGTGGCCCTGCTCATGGTGCTGTACTTCCGAAGAAAAAGGTGGCTGTAGAATGGACGCGTGGTCCTCGCGCCTCGGGTTTCTGCTGGCGGCCATCGGCTCCGCCGTGGGCATCGGCAACATCTGGCGGTTCTCATCGGTGGTGGGACAAAACGGCGGGGGAGCCTATCTCATCCCCTTCTTTCTCGCCGTATTCGCCTTTGCGCTTCCCCTGATGATTCTGGAGCTGGCCGTGGGACGTCACCTGAAGGAGAACGTGGTGTCTGCATTCCGCAGGGCGGGACCCGGTTTTCACATTTTCGGCTGGTTTATCTGCGTGGTGGTATTGCTGATTTTGAGCTACTACCTCGTGATTACGGGCTGGACGCTGTTTTATCTCATTTCTTCTCTCCTGGGGCATAGCGTATCCTTCTCCGGCTTTTCTTCATCCTATCAGCCGGTCGCCTACTTTGTGGTCTCCGCCCTGGTGACGGGTGCGGTGGTTTCCCTGGGGGTCCGGGAGGGTATAGAGAAGATATCCAAAATCCTCATTCCCTTCTCGTTGCTGATTCTGGTGGCTTTGGCCCTGTATGCCACCACGCTGTCGGGCTTTGGCCAGGGGGTGGACTTCTTTCTCACTCCGGACTTCGGGGTCCTCGGCGACCCCCTGATATGGAGTGCGGCCTTTGGCCAGGCCTTTTTCTCTCTTTCCGTTGGCTTTGGCGTCCTTATCACCTACGGCAGCTACCTGGACCGGGAAACCAGCATACCCCGCTCCTCCCTGATTATCGCCCTTGCGGACCTCTCGATAGCCATGCTGGCCGGGCTGATTATATTCCCCATCGTTTTCACCCAGGGATTGACCCCCACCATGGGGGCCGAGTTGGCCTTTTCCACCCTCCCCGCCGCCTTTGAGCGCATGCCCTCCGGCCACCTTCTGGCCACCTCCTTTTTCATGGTCCTCTTTTTTGCCGCCATTACCTCGTCCATCGCCATGTTGGAGGTCAATGTGGCCGCCGTCACCGGTGCAACGGGAGTTTCCAGAAAAAAGGGCAGCCTTCTCCTTACTATTGCTCTCCTGCTCATGGGGCTGCCCTCCGCTCTGAGCTACAGCTCCCTCAGCCTGAGAGTGGCCGGGGCGCGCATCCTCGACCTGATGGATGAGACGGTGGGAACCCTGGGGCTCCCCCTGACCGGGCTGATAACCGCCGTCGTCTTCACCTGGTTCCTGAAAAAGGAGGCGTTTTCTTCCGAGATTGCCTCCCGGCGATGGCTTTCCCTGGTGTATCCGGCAACCAGATACGTAATACCCGCCGTTCTGGTTGTGGTGACCGCGTCCACGCTTCTGATAAGCACTGAGGTGGGAGTGCTCCATTTTGTTCCGGACACGGAATGGGTGACGAACCTGGCCCGGGGGGTGGTCCTGGCCGTGATGGCCTCCCTGCTGCTGCTGGGCAGGGCGATACTGAAATCCCTGGAAAATTTATAAATACTTAAATAAGGGGAGCCAAATTACCCTTTAGGAGGTGATATGGATGGCGATGCAAGATATGGCGTCGACGGCGCGCGAGCTCATCATGCTGGTGGTGTCCACGATCGTCCTGGTTATACTGGGATTGATCTTTTTCACCATCGACGTATGGATCGTGGATACCGCCGCCGACCTGCTGAACCTGGCCGTCAACGGGGACTGGGTGGTGGTGTCCGCGGCCATTCTCAGCGCTGCCGCCATGATTGGTTCACGGCACAAGTAGCATCTTTCCCTCCTTTTCCCATTTTTTACATAACGTAAACTAGTTAAGCGGCTGCCCCTTAATGAATGATATGGGCCTGCGCTTGCTGGAGGTGCACTACCCGCGGGAGAAGGAGGTGAGCCTGGACGAGCTGCTGGAGGACATCACCGTCATCGACCTGCGGGAGGAAAAAATATCCCAGGAGGAGACCTTTGCCCGCATTCTGCT
>DSCA01000132.1 GCA_011049295.1 Thermoplasmatales archaeon | reverse complement strand
CACAGACGAGCGATGGGGAGCCGGATACACCCCGGCTCCGTTTTGCTGATTCTGCAAAAATCAGCAAAAATGAACTGCTTCAAACCCCACATTCCGAAGTACTGTGAGAGGCGTGTGATTTATATAAAACTTCCTTCATTCCTGGTGATAGCATGAAAGTTGCTGATTTAAAAGCCAACAACAATGTGGACCGAATCGTATTGAAGATTGTAGAAAAAAGCGAGCCCCGCGAGGTGCAGCGCCGCTTTGGCGGCACCGCCCGGGTGTGCGACCTGGTGGGGGAGGACGCCGACGGAGAGACCGTCCAGGTGACCCTGTGGAACGACGAAATAGACAAGGTGGAAGAAAACGAGACCATTGTCATCAAGGACGGCTGGGTCAAGGAATGGGACAACCAGTTGCAGGTATCCACCGGGCGCAGCGGCACCATCGAAAAAGAGGGCTAGGCGTCCAGTTTTTCCTCTATCCGCTCCAGGGCACCGCTGGATATGAGAAACTTACACAGGCGGCATATCTCCGTTTCCGCCGAGCTTCCCTCCACAATGCGGCGGGCGGAGCGCTCGAACTCCTCGTAGCCCAGGCCCTCCAAGTCAACCTTTCCCCGCTTCCGGGCAATGTACTGCGAGACGGCGGCATCGGTGAGACCCAGCAGGTGGGCGGCCTCTTTCTGGCTGCAGCCATGAGACCGGATGAGCCGGGAGGCCAGTTCCCGTCGGATGGCAGGGAGAACATACCAGGTGATGACCTCACAGGGAACCTTTCCTTTCATGAATGCTCATAAATAACCACTTACTATTTAGTATTATCCGCCCGGCTTCAGGGAGGGACATGCCAAAATTTTTTATGTAAGGACGCCATACTTCTGCCATGCAGGAAATTCTTTCCCTTCCTTCAAAGGAACTGCGTGAGGAACTGGGGAAAGCCGAAGAAAAATATCAGCAGCTCAGGGAAAAACGGGACGAACTGAACAGACAGGCCAAGGTGCTCAGGGAGGAGCGTGACCTGCTCAACGAGGAGAAGAAAAAACTCGTGGAGGAGATGCAGCAGACCCGGAAGACGCGCGACGACATAGTGAAGGAAATGAAAGAGCACAAAAACAAGCGCAACCAGTATCAGTCCCAGGGAAAAAAGCTCATCGAGGCCAAGCGCCAGCAGCGCAGACAGCAGGACAACAACGTCTTTTTCACCGCCAAAGAGTTAAAACTGGAAATCCGGAACCTCGAATACGAGCAGGAAACAGTTCCCATGAAGCCCAAGCAGGAGGAGCGGATCATAAAGGCCATAAAGGAGAAAAAGAGAGAGTACGACCGCCTGATGAAGGAGGTAGAGAAGCAGAAACAGGTGGAGGTGGACCTCTCCGACCTGGACAAGGCCATCGACGAGTTGTTTGCCAAGGCCGACGAGGAGCACGAGATGGTGGTCAAGTACTACCAGGAAAGCCAGCAGTATCATGAAAAATACGTCAAGCTGGTCAGGGAGATATCCCAGCTCATCAGCGAGGCAGACGAAAAGCATCAGGAGTGCCTGAAGACCCGGCAGCGGGCCGACGAGCTTCACCAGAAGGCGGTCCAGATGCTGGGGAAAGTCATTGCCATCAAGAAGGAGCGACGCGACCGCTACCAGCAGGCCAAGGACGCCATCAAGGAGCAGAACGTCAAGGCGCGACAGCTCCTGCAGGACAGCGAAAAGGCGGTGGAGGAGTCCATAAAGAAGCTGAAGGAGCAGGGAAAAATATCCTTGGGAGTGTAGGGTCCTATGCCGGCCGTGGTCGTGGTGGGCCTGCAGTGGGGAGACGAAGGCAAGGGAAAAATTACCGATTTTTGGGCGGAGAAAGCGGACTGCGTGGTCCGGTTTCAGGGCGGCAACAATGCCGGCCATACGGTCATTGCCGGCGGCAAAAAATACAAGTTCCATCTCCTGCCCTCCGGAGTCATCAGGGAGAAGGAGGCGGTCATCGGCAACGGGGTGGTAGTGGACCCCGAGGTGCTGCTGGAGGAGCTGGCCGCCCTCGGCCAGGCGGGCATCACACCCCACATGCACATAAGCGACCGGGCACACGTGATCATGCCCTACCACCGCTGGCTGGACGGAGCCGAAGAAAACCTGCTGGGCAACCAGAAAATCGGGACCACCCGGCGGGGCATCGGCCCCTGCTATGCAGACAAAATTTCCCGGTTCGGCATCCGTATGGATGACCTCACGGACCCGGAAGGGCTGCGAGAGAAACTGCATCGAATAGTGCCTATCAAGCAGGCCCTGCTGGACGCTTTGGGAATCGAAAAAAAGTTGAACGTCGACGACCTCCATGCCCTCTGCACTCGGTGGGGCACCGAACTGCAGGAATACATAGAGGACACCACGCTTTTCCTCAATGCTCTGCTGGAGCGAAAAAAAACGGTGCTGTTCGAGGGAGCGCAGGGATGCCTGCTGGACATTGACTTCGGCACCTATCCCTACGTGACCTCCTCCAATCCCGTGGCCGGAGGCGCCGCCACCGGCACCGGCGTGGGGCCGCGCAGGCTGGACAGTGTGCTGGGCATTCTGAAGGCCTACACCACCCGGGTGGGGGAGGGCCCCTTTCCCACCGAACTCCGGGACGAGGCGGGAGACCACCTGGTGGACAGGGGGCAGGAGTACGGCACCACCACGGGCCGAAAGCGGCGCTGCGGATGGCTGGACCTGGTGGCCGCCCGGTATGCCTGCCGGGTAAACGGGGTGGACGAGATTGCTCTTACCAAGCTGGACGTGCTGGACGGTCTGGATACGGTGAGGGTGTGCACCACCTATACCTGCGACGGAAAGAAACGGGATCAGTTTCCCGCCTCCCTGTCCGTGCTGTCCCGCTGCCGCCCTCACTATGAAGACATGGAGGGATGGAACTCCACAGCCGGTATCACCTCCTATGAAAAGCTGCCGGCGGCAGCCCGGCGATATGTGGAGAGAGTGAGTCAGCACCTGGGGGTCCCCATATCCGTGATTTCCACCGGCCCCTCGCGGGAAGAAACCATCTGGCACCCCTAGTTACTGCTCGGCTAACTTTCGGGCAAATGTTTCCAGATCTTTTAACACATATGGTCCGTCAGCGGCTCCGTCCCGGTCCAGGTAGTAGGAGGTGATGCCGGCGCTGCGGGGCGCACAGT
>DSCA01000046.1 GCA_011049295.1 Thermoplasmatales archaeon | reverse complement strand
TGCTCGGTGTAGGTGGGGACGCCGTTGGAGGGGCCGGGGCGGGAGGACACCACGAACAGCAGCGGGGCCTCGGTCATGCCGGCCAGGGAAAAGGCCTCCTCTATGAGGGCGGTGCCGCCGCCGCTGCTGGCCACCATCACCCGGGCACCGGCGAAGGCGGCTCCCACGGCCATGTTGGCCACTGCAATCTCGTTCTCCGGCTGCATCACCGCCAGGTGGGCCTCCGGTCCGTACCGGGCCATGAAATGCAGGATGGAGGTGGAGGGAGTCATTGGGTAGGCAAAATAGCAGTTCAGGCCGGCGGCTATGGCCCCCAGGGCGATGGCCTGGTTTCCGGTGAGGAGAGACTGGGGGCGGGGGGTACCCTGCTCAAGGTCAAAGCGACCGTGCACCCGGTCGGGGAGGGCCTGGAACATGCTCCGGGCATAGGCCAGGTTGTCCTCCACTCTCCGGGCGTACTGCTTCCGGATAACCTCATCCATCTCCGAGAGGGGCATGCCCAGGGCGGCGCCCAAGGCAGCTATTGAGGCCACCCCGGATATGAGCTGCGGATTGCCGGACCTCTGGGCTTCCTCCATGATGGGGATGGCTATGCCCTCCCCGTCCACATCGCTGTCACGTATCATCAGGCCGGAGCCGGCCAGATGAGGCGCATGGGTGTCGTAGCTGCGCTGGTCCAGGGCCACCACCAGTTGGGCCTCCAGGTAGTGGCTGTAAACGGGCTCCAGGGAGGAGCTGACCACGGAGAAGTTGTGCCCGCCCCGAATCAGGCTGGGGTAGTCGTCCATCTGGAAGGCATGGCGGCCCATGCGCATGAACAGGGAGGCGGCCGCGGTTCCTGCCGAGCGTACCCCCTGACCAGCCTTGCCTCCCACCAGGAAGGTGAACACGTCACTCATGGCATCTCCCGCAGGGTGTCAATCACTTCCCCCATGTCCGGCACCGTGGAGAGCTCGTGTATTTTGAAGAAGGCAACGCTGCCCTCCCGGTCCACCACCACGTTGGCCCGCTCGGAAAAACCGTCGGCGCGGCGGAAAAGGCCGAATGCGGCGGCAACGGCCCCGTGAGGCCAGAAGTCGCACAGGAGGGGCGTGTGTTCCAGGTTCAGATGGCGGACCCAGGCTGCCTTGCAGGGAACGGGGTCCACGCTCACCCCTATAGCTGCGGTGTCCAGGCGGGAGAAGTCCCGGGCATGTGATTCCAGCGACTGCATCTGCTGGGCGCACACCGGAGTCCAGGCCAGGGGGTGAAAGGAGAGGAGGACGTTGCTTCCCCGGTGGTCAGCCAGAGTAAACATCTCGTTCCGGTGGTCTATACACGAAAAATCCGAGGCCTTGCTGCCTGCTTTCATTCTATTCCTCCTGACTTAACTAGTGTTAATAAACTGCAGATTGTATATTAATTTTGGGAGTAACTGGGAGTGACCACCGGGCACTCATAAAATCAAAACCATATTATACAAAAACGGGTTGCAGGGGAATACCATGCTCCAGAACATCGGGAAACACCGGGTTTTGTGGCTCTCCGCTGCCCTGCTGTCGCTGGCGGCAGCAACAGTGGGGGTGGCCAATCCCAGCATATACGATGAGGTAGTCAGCAAGGACATCATGCCCGGCGTGTTCTCCCAGGACCTGTTCACCCTGGGGGCATCCCTGGCCGCCCTGCTGCTGGCCTTCCGCACGGGGGAGAGGGACACGCTCCGGCAGATTGCTGCCCTGGGAATCATGGGATACCTGTTCTACGGATACGGCATCTACGTCATCGAGCAGGTATACACGGCGCTGTACTTTGCCTACCTGGCGGTTTTCGGCCTGGCGTCCTATGCCATCGTTTTCTTTCTGGCCGACGTTTACAGGGAGAATCTGCCGAAAGTTCGCCTTCCACACTCCATACGGATGGCGGCGGTGGTCTTTTTGCTGCTCAACGCCGTAATGTTCTCCATCATCTGGACCAGCCAACTCCTGCCCCTCATCCAGTCCGCCGACCGGATTGACTACCTCTACTCCATCTACATCCTCGACCTCTGCTTCATCATGCCCGCCTTCGTGGTTGTCGCAGCCATGGCCGTCAAAAAACAGGCGCTGGGGCTGCTGCTGACCCCAGCTCTGCTGGTGACCGGGTTCACCGTGCTGGCCCCCCTGGCCCTGGCCGAGGCGCTGAAGCCGCCATTGTACGACCTTGCCATGGACACGGCGAGCCTGGGCCTGTTCTTGGCGCTGTCTACCATTTTTCTGGCCCTGGCCGCCCTCTACTTCTGGAAGATAGAGATAAAACCTGAGTAACCGGGCCCACGGCGTGGGCCATCCCAACGGGAAAGAGCGGACACCCTACCGTCCTACTCCACAATCAGGGTTTCCGGGTCCAGGCGGTCGGTGTGGGCCAAAAGATAGGTGTCGCTGATGTGCAGGCAGTTGACCGGGCAGACGTCCACGCACTGGGAGCAGAAGATGCAGCGTGCCACGTACATCCTGATTTTTTTCTCCTCCTCCCGGAACTCGATGACCTTGGCCGGGCACACCTTGATGCACATCTTGCATCCGATGCATTTTTCCTCCTCATAGACAATCCGGCCCCTGAACTGGTCGGGGATGGGCACCGGCGGGTTGATCTGGGCCTCTCCCCGCTCCACCTTCTGCAGGAGGGCGGACACGTTTTTGGGGGCATACTTCACCGGGAACTTGTTGGTGAAGGGCTTTTTGAACACCTGCTTCAATACTTGCTTGATCATGGGAAACATATTACCACCATTTAATCGTCAATACCTGGGAGTCCCACATGAGCAGGACCAGCCCCAGGAGCGCCATCAGGGTGATGGCCACCCAGTAGGTAGAGACCACCTCGCTGATTCGCAGCCGGGCCACCGACACCCGCACCATGGTCACCGCGAACAGCATGACCAGTGACACCTTGAGAAGGAAGAACAGCAGGTTGGCCGCGTCCCCCAGCAGGCCCCCCAGGGCCACGAATTCCGTCAGCTGGTAGGGGAAAAAGATGACCACCACCAGGGAGGCCAGGGCGAAGGTCTTCACCCCGTCCGCCAGGTAGAACAGGGCCAGGTTGCGCCCCGAGTAGTCCACCAGCACCCCCTCGGCAATCTCCGTCTCCGCCTCCGCCACGTCGAAGGGAATCTTGGACAGCTCCGCCGGCAGCACAATCAGCAGGGATAGCAGAATCAGTATCACCC
>DSCA01000048.1 GCA_011049295.1 Thermoplasmatales archaeon | reverse complement strand
GGCCCGCCCAGGGCGCCGTGGGACAGGAGATGACCTTCACGGCCCGTGCCGTCGACCCCGACGGAGACGTGGTGCGCTACGGCTGGGACTGGGACGGAGACCAGGAGGTAGACCAGTGGAGTGCCTACCACCCCTCGGGTTCCGGTGTCAATGTATCTCACAGCTGGAACCGGGCGGGGGTCTACCCCGTGCGGGTCAGGGCAGAGGACAACGTGGGGGACCAGAGCGGCTTCTCTCACCCCCAGACGGTCACCATCTCCCAGGCCAGCAACAATCCGCCCGCCACCCCGGCCATCGACGGCCCCTCCCGCGTGCAGGAGGACGTGGAGGTTAACTACACGGTGGTGACCACCGACCCCGACGGCGACCACGTTTATTACACCGTGAACTTCGGCGACCTGTGCCCCAGCGTGGAATGGCTGGGTCCCTATCCCTCGGGACAGCCGGTGCAGGTGTCCCACGTGTATAGAGAGCGCGGCACCTACGTCATCCGGGCCCAGGCCAGAGACATTTTCAACGAGAGCAGCGACTGGGGAACTCTGGACGTCTCGGTTCCCATCCTTACCGGCCCGTATCACCCGTGGCTGGCCTGGCTGCTAGACTGCCTCTGTCGTTTCCTTTTCTACCCCGGTTACTGATGGGCCTTCACCACGCTGACCACGTCCTCGAAGTCAATCCCCAGGTGGCGCAGATGCTCCACGGTGGGCACACCGTTGCGGGTCCATCCCCGGCGCTTGTACACGGCGTCCATGAGTTTTTCGTACTGCTCCTCCCGGTGGCGGCGCAGCAGGGCCAGTTTTTCCTCCGTGCCCATGTCCGTGATGTCCACGCCCAACTCCCTCAGCTGGCCATCGTAGCGCTCCTGCCGACTCTGGTATTCGTCCGGGGTGACCGGGCCCATGGAGCGGTAGGGGACGGCGTCGTGCTCACGGGTGCCGTAGCCCATGCGCAGGTTGAACACCCGCTGGAAGTTGTACACCCGCTCGCTCATCTCGATTAAATCGTCCGGTTCCACCTCCCGGCCGGTGACCGCCGTGAAAAAGACGGCATAGTTGCGGACGTGCTCCATGACCTTGGCCGGCTCCTCGGTCTGCTCGTTGTCCTCGGGGACGATGTCGTTCCAGGGCAGCTTGCACAGACCGTTGAGCCCGAACCAGGTTCTCCACATGGGGAACCAGTGCAGGGCCTCCGCCTTCTTCTCGAAGGTGGGGAGGTATCCGTGCACCATGTCCAGGAAGATGAGCCAGGCCTCGTCGTGCTGGGGCCCCTTGAGGGCCAGTCCGTAGCCGCCCTGCTGGGCCAGGGACTCCTTGGTCATGTATTCGCTGTACTCCAGCCCCTTGGCCTCCATGCCGATGTCCTGCATAATCCGGGGGTCCACGCCCTTTTCCGCCAGGTACTGCTTGAGGTAGCGGATGCCCCGTCCCACGTGCCTGCCGAAGCCCCTTCCCTGGGCCATCTGATGCAGGAGTTCCAGGGCCGCCTCCCGGTTGCCGAAGGTGAGCTCCAGCCCCCCGGTCAGGTCGTCGTCAATCAGCCCCATTTCGTAGAGTTCCATGACGAAGGCGGTGGCCGTGCCCACCGATATGGTGTCCAGGCCGTAGGTGTCGCAGTAGAAGTTCATCTCCGCTATGTGCTCGGGGTCAAAGATGCCGCAGTTGCTACCGCAGCCGGCTATGGTTTCGTACTCCGGTCCGTCCACGTACACCGTCTGCCCCCGGTAGGGTCCGGTCTGGAGGGTGAAGTTTTTAATCAGGTGCGAGCAGGCCACGGTGCATCCCCGCCAGCAGCCGTCGAAGCCCCGGTCGAACATCTCCTCATAGGTGGTTTCGCCAATGTTCTGGGCGTGGGGATGGCTGCCGTAGCGGTAGTTGTTTGTGGGCAGCAGGTCGTAGTCGTTCATGATGGGAACCAGATGGGTGGTGCCCACCACGGCCATCCGGTTCTGTTTGGGATCCAGCTCCAGAATCTCCCGGGTGTGCTTCATGCCTATTTTTTTCAGCAACTCGGGGTCAGCGGGGTTGTTGCTGGTGGGGTTCACCCCGGTGTACTTGACCACCAGGGCCTTCACCTTTTTGTCCCGGAACACGGTACCCGTGCCCCCCCGCCCCGCCTGCTTGTAGCGGACGGCCTTACGCTGGGGGTCGTACCAGGAAAAGTTCAGGCAGCCGAAGTAGCTGTGGTCGGCTCCGGAGCCGGCGCTGACCACGGACACGGCCTTGGGATTGTCTCCGGCGAACAGATCGGTCAGCTCGCGGGCCAGCAGGTGGCTGTCGTCGGGCAGGCCGGGAATGTCCAGTATCTGCACCAGGCCCTGGTCTCCATCGATGAAAATGACCACGTCCTGGGGGGCTTTTCCCTGTATCTCCAGGGCGTCCCAGCCGGCAAACTTGAGGTAGGGGCCGAAGTAGCCGCCCACGTTGGAGTCGATGGGCATGTGGGTGAGGGGGGAAATGCAGGCCACGATGCTCTTGCCGCTTCCCGGAAAGTTGGTGGTTCCTCCCAGGGGACCGGAGGAGATGCATATTTCGTTTTCCGGGCTGTCCCAGTCGATTTTTTCATCCAGGGGGAAGGCGTGCCACAGCAGCCACAGGTCGAAGCCCCGCCCTCCCACAAAGAGATCCTTCATCTCCCGGGTCACCGGCTTGCTCTTGATCTCCCCGGTTCCCACATTGACGTACAGGGTCTGATTGGCATAGCCCTTCTCAATGGTGGGCACCTCATACGTAAACTCAGCCAGCTTGGTCATCTTACCCGCCGTATTCATGTCAACACCTCATACCGATGGCTCTCTTATGTTAACGTATGGCCCCATCTCATAAAAAGTTAACTCCGGAGCAGAGAGCCGCGGGACAGGAGGCCGACAGAGGTGAATGCCTTGGCTACTGCTGCCCAAACCGGGTGTCCATCACTTCCCTGAGCACCTCCGGCAGCGAGAGGCGGTCTCCTTCTTGCACCTCCCCGTTTTCCATGAGGTGCCAGTTCTTAAGAGCGGCGTTTTCCACGCTGGACATCTGCAGCTCGCCCGGGCTCCCGGTGGCCTTCCACCACATCAACTGCTCAATCAGGGAGAAAGCCAGTAGTCCCCGCAGGTCGTAGGGGCCGGCATTGGTGAACAGGATGAGGCCCAGGCCGTCGGCCGGCCGAAACACCATCTTGGTGGTCACCCCGAACAGCCCTCCGG
>DSCA01000208.1 GCA_011049295.1 Thermoplasmatales archaeon | reverse complement strand
GGTGGAGGTGTTAAATGTGGGGCCGAGTGATGCGACGGGGGTGGCGGTGACGGATGTGCTCCCTTCGGGGGTTGTCTACGTTTCGAATGCCTCTACTCAGGGTACATATAGTGCTGTTACGGGTCTCTGGAATGTGGGTATCGTTCCTGCTGGCGGCACGGCCTATCTTTTTATTGTGGCCCAGGTCGCTCAGGCTGGGGATATTACCAACTGGGCAAACAAAACCGCTCAGGACGAATATGATCCCAACCCCGGCAATGACCGAGACGATGTCACCCTTTATGCTCCCTCTGCAGACCTATCTGTCACCAAGACGGCTCCCGAAACTTCGGCAACGGTGGGCGAGAACATTACGTTTACCATCGCGGTCACCAACAATGGTCCGGACCATGCCACCGGGGTGACCGTAAAGGAGTTACTGCCACCCGGCCTCATATTTTTGGAACACGAACTCTCCCATGGTAGCTATGATTCACTGAGAAACCTCTGGCATCTCTGCACCCTTCATCCCGGGGAAACCGCAACCATTGCCATTACGGCACAAATAAACCAATCGGGCACCCTTACCAATACCGCCGAAATCATTTCTGCGGACCAGTATGACCCCAATTCCACCCCCGGTAACAACGACCCCACTGAAGACGACCAAGATTCTCACACCCTCACCGCCGAGGAGGACACCATTCCGCCCTGGTCGTGGATGACGGTGACGCTGGACCCGGATGGCTATTTTGTTCCTGCTTCCACCTTCCATATCTATGCTGATGATGACGTTGGTCCGTGGAGGATTTTTTATCGTATTGACGACGGCGGTTTGAGGAGCGGGGGGTGGAATGAGTATGTGCACTTCCAGATCAATGAGCTGCATGGCTATGAGCCCGGCCTTCATACCATCGAGTACTGGGCGGTGGACGGCGTGGGCAACGAAGAATTGCCCCACCATAAGGAGACCTATGTGCTGGTGACCACCGGACCCAAAGCTACACTCTCTTTCGAGGGTATCGCCGAGGTCACTCCTGGCCAGAGATGGCAGATTACCCAGGAAACGCTCATCACCATGGGCACCGAGCCGCACGTGGTAGGGGTGGACGGCATCCGCTATCGCCTCGATGATGGGGACTGGACAACATATACCGGGCCCTTCGTGATAACAGTACAGGACACCTACCGGCTCTCTTACTATGCCCGGGACATTTTGGGCAATATCGGGCCGTTGAGGAGCCGGACCATCCAGGTGGGCGGCGGCGAGCCGGTCACCACCTGTCGCCTCTCACCTGACCGGCCTACGGGCACCAATGGGTGGTATGTGTCCCCGGTGACCTTCCACCTTATCGCACATGACGAGGCCAGCGGCGTGGCCTCCACCCTGTACCGGGTGGATGACGGGGCATGGCAGTCCTACGAGGGTCCGGTGACCATTGACCGCGATGGCGCCCATAGCCTGCAGTACTATTCGATGGACCGGGTGGGCAATGTGGAACAGACCCGGGAGATTGCCATCAACATAGACTATGTTGCTCCCGAAATCAGCATTTCCCGGCCTGGCTCCTACATGTACCTGTTTGACCGACCCATTCTACCCCTGCCGGGCGGCAGGCCCGTGGTCATTGGTCCCCTCACCGTTCAGGCCACGGTTGCCGACCTGGCTACCTCAGGAGTGGCCAATATGTCCCTCTACCTGGATGGACGGCTGCGGGCGGAGGGCGCCGACCACATCACCTTCGAGCTGGATGAGCGGCTCTGGGGACGTCACACCATCGAAATAGTGGCCTATGACGCCGCCGGAAACCGGGCTGCGGCTGCTGTCACCCTGTACATCATCAATCTCGACTTGCTTGCCAGGGGAATCCGCTGACCTCTTGCTCCCTCTTCTCTTTCCTTTTCCTCTTTTTATGCATTAGTCGCGCTCAACGCTCTTTACAGAGGACACGTGGGTGATACTCCGGGGTGAATTTAGCAGTGTTCTAAATTAAGGCCGTAAAGCATTTATATTAATTTTTTATTAGAGTCCCGGATAACTATGCTCGGCAAGAAGATACTTCCTTTTGTCATTGTTGTGGCGCTGGTGGTTCCGGCGGGGATGGCCACCTATTATTCCGGCACCCAGAGCACCGTGAAAGAAACCCCTTCCATTGCTGACCGGGGGGAGGAAGCGACGGACATGGGCCCCGCTCTGTCCGAGCGTATGCGCTCTCTACCTGCTGACTGTGGGGAGGGAGTGGCGGCGGCTCCCCTGGCTGACCAGGTGATGGTGATAGTGGACATCATGCGTCTGCGGTCCATGACAGTGAGCGGTCCTCCCCTGTTTTATTTCCAGATTTTTATCGACGGTGAATACGCCCTCTGGTGGGAGGAGGTGTACGAGGGCACCGACATTTATTTCGAGTGGCCCATGGCAGCGGCAGAACTTGCTTTCGACGAAGAAGACAGCATCATCCCCATCCAGATTCAGGTGTGGCAGAAGCGGCCGGGCCTGGACCGGGCCTGCGACGTGAGCGGCGCCGCCAGCCCCCTGCTGGCCGGCAAAACGGTCACCGTGTTCTACGATATGAGGCGGGGGGAGTGGACCGGTGACGACTATCTGGGCGATGCAAACGGCTATGGTCACACCTCCGGCTTTGAGGATGGCGATGAGGATGAGAACGACTGCGAGCTGTGGTTCGACATCTACCAGATGGAAGAGGGGGACAGCTGGTGGGGCGAGTTTGACCGCCTGACTTCTTGGGAAAAGGAGCACGTCTACGGTCTCAATGCCTCCCGTAACTACTGCAACGTGGACTTCAACGGGGACGGCATTCCCATCGACTGGGAGGACAAGTATGGCTTTGACCCCTTCGCCGAGAACAGCCAGGCCGATGAGGACCCGGATGAGGACGGGCTGACCAACTACGAGGAGTACAGGACCTCGCAGTGGCTCTCCGACCCCTTTGCCCAGGACATCTTCATCGAGGTGGACGGCATGCAGCCCCGGCATCCCTGGGGGGACCCCTATATTTTCCCCAAGCAGTCGCAGCAGATAATGCTCAATCCCTTCGCCCGCCGCAACATCACCGTGCACATCGATGACGGCACCATGGGTGGCGGGGGGGACCTCATTCCCTTCGACGAGGGCATGGACGGAAACGAGTTGATTGCCGCCCGGCTGAAGTATTTCCTCAATGGTGACGAAAACTACTGGAGGCGCGG
>DSCA01000086.1 GCA_011049295.1 Thermoplasmatales archaeon | reverse complement strand
TACCATCCAACAATAGATACACGTGACGGAAAACCCGTTGCACGTCACAGCCATCTCCTTTACTGGTCTTTCTGCTCCATGAATAAAGCGCCAAAAAAGAGAGCAAATGGGCCCAGAGAGATTTGAACTCTCGACCTCCCGGTTATCAGCCGGGCGCTCCAACCAGGCTAAGCTATGGGCCCTTTACATCCGAATGGGCACCCGGTATATTAAAAAAGCGGTTTGCCGTCCAGCCAAGTCCGGGTGGTGAGCAGGTGCCGGAAGGTCAGCACCAGGAGCACGTCCAGGGCCGCCATGCACAGTCCGGCCAGGGCCACCATCACCGCGTCGTGGGCGCTGGCCGTCCCCCAGTCCAGGTATCGCTGCTCGATGAGCAGGGTGATTCCGCTCAGTGCCGCCATGCCGTAGGTCATCCCCATCATTTTTTTAGATTCTATGAGCAGGGGTATGAGCACCGCAAACAGGATGAGGAAATACTCGTAATGGATTTTGGGGTAGAGGACAAAATAGGCCAGGAGGGTGAGAGCCACCGTCTTCCATACGCCCAAGCGGTGCCGGTAGGAGTGGTAATAGATGGCCAGGAGGGCTATTCCCATGGCCCCGATGAGCAGCAGGGAGGGCACGGCGTAGCTCCGGAACTCCAGTATCCGCCACAGGCTGATGCCCTGCAGCGCCTCGTCTCCCTCCCCCAGTAGATAAAACCGCAGGTGCCACACGAACTGGTCGAGGGCCAGCACGAAAAAGGGCAGGGTCACCACCAGGGAGACCCCGGCCATCACTCCCAGCTCCTTCAGCGTCTGGCGTCGGTTGGATTTCAGAAGCAGAGGGGGAACGAGAAACACGGAGTGCATCTTCAGCCAGATTCCCAGGGCGGCAAACAGGGCATACAGGTGCCGACTCCGGGACACATACATGAGAAGCAGGGGAAGCAGAAAGAAGAACACCACTATGGATTCGTCCTGGCGGGCCAGGGTGGGGGTCACCAGCGTGGTGGGAACAAATAGAAAGGCCAGCGCCACCCACAGTGCCCGGCGCTCATCGATAGGGGAGAGGGCGGCAAACAGGGCCAGAACGGTGAGCACGATGAAGGCGGAAAAATATATTTCGAAGGCCAGGGGCGAGCCCCCCAGCGCCACCGGGGGCACCAGCAGGTAGTTGATGAGCGGCGGGGTCTGGGTCTCCACGTCGCGGTACAGCAGCTTGCCCTCCAGAATGGTTTCCGCCCGCTGGACATACAGCTGGTTGTCGGTGTGGTCGGTGGCGGGGTCGGTGTTCACCGCCCGGTCCACGTACAGGCGGTCAGCGGCGGTCAGCCCTCCCAGCGCCAGGCAGGCCACGAGCAGCAGCACCAGCATATTCCGACGGCGAGATGACATGGATATGCCTGTGTGAAAAAGGCAAGCAGTATAAGTACTTGTCAATGAGGGGTCAGAATGTTTTTTTACCGCAGTCCGATTACCCATGCTCGCATGCCCAAAAAACTCCGCTACCTGCTCAATGCCCTGGTCAGCATCGTTCTCATGGCCCTCATCATCCATTTCACCGGCGTGGGCAAGATTGTGTCCCACCTGGCCGCCCTCTCCCTGCCCCTGTTCCTGCTGGCCGTGCTCATCGAAAATGTGGGGGTGATGGTCAGCGCCAAAAAATGGTACCTGCTGCTGTCCATGAAGGGGGCAGGGGTTCCGTTTCTCGCCGCCTGGAAGTACTACTACATAGGAACTTTTTTCAACGCCTTTTTTCCCACCACGGTGGGAGGCGATGCGGTGAAGGCCTACGGCCTGTCCCGCCGCCTGCCCCGCAGAGAAGACGCCTTTTCCTCGGTGGTCATGGACCGCCTCACCGGACTGCTGGCCGTGCTGGCCATCGGCATCCTGGCCCTGGCGAGCGGCTGGTCGCTTCTTCCCCGGGCGGCGCTCCTCCTGTCCGCCGCCATCCTCCTGCTGCCGCTGGCCCTGATAATGGTGGTGTTCGGCACCGACGTCATGGGCTGGCTGCTGCACACCTCTCTGGCCCAGAAACTGGGTCGTCTCGCCCTGTTCGTGGAGGAGGTCTATGTGTCGCTGCGCACCTACCGGCACAGCGGACGGCGGCTGCCCCCCGTGATGGTCATCTCCCTGGTATACCACGTATTGCTGGTGGTCAACAACTACGTTCTGTCCCTGGCCCTGGGACTGGACATCCCTCTCTATTACTTTTTCATCTTCATTCCGGTGGCTGAAATTCTGGTGTTTCTCCCGGTAACCATCCAGGGGTTCGGGGTGCGGGAGGGAACCTACGTGACGCTCTTTTCCGCCATCGGCGTGGGCAGCGGACCGGCCTTCGCCCTGGGTTTTTCCGACCAGCTGGTCAAGCTCATCGGCAACCTCATCGGGGGAGTGGTGTACGCGGCAACCGGATGGCGGGACTAGGGGCAGCGCCGCAACCTTATTAAACGACCCCCGTCATTGAGGACATGGCCAGGTGGGTGGACGACCCGGAGGAAACGGGACGGCAACCCCGGGAGAAGGTAGCCCGGTGCCTGGAGGCAGTGGCCGAAAACATGGATTCCGAGCCCGCCCTGGTGGAGCCCCGGGGCAGCCTCTTGCTGGCCGGCAACACCCACGGCGACACCACGGTGACCCGGGCCGTGGTAAAGCGTTTTTTTGCACAGGGATACGACCACCTGGTGTTCCTGGGCGACTACGTGGACCGGGCTCCGCCCGGGCAGGAAGCCTCGCTGGTCAACCTCAACTACCTGCTGTTCCTCAAGCAGGCGCACCCCCGCCGGGTCATCCTGCTGAAGGGAAACCACGAGGCACACCACCTGCTGCCTTTTTCACCCTATGACTTTCGGGGGGAGGTGGCCCGTTTCTACCCCGGGCTGTACGGCGCCTACGAGGAGGTGTTTCGCCGTATGCCGCTCATGGTGCTGGCCCACCACGTCTATGCGGCCCACGGGGGCATCCTCCCCGGCCATAACCGGGAGGCCCTCCGCCGGGTAGACAAAAATAATCCCTCAGCGGTGGAGGCCATAACGTGGAGCGACCCCTCAGTCTCTCCCGCCCTCCGCGGAGCGGGCCAGAGATACGACCGGGACATGCTGGACACCTTCCTGGAGGCCATCCACGCCCGTCTGTTCATAAAGGGCCACGACTACTCCACCCTGGGAACCGCCATCTTCGGGGGACGGTGCCTAACCATCTTTTCCTCCCGGCGGTACCGGAACAAAGGCCAGGGC
>DSCA01000107.1 GCA_011049295.1 Thermoplasmatales archaeon | reverse complement strand
GTGCTGGATTATCAAGAACAGCTGGGGCAAGGACTGGGGAGAAGACGGATGGGTGAGGATATCATACGACGTGGACATGATTGCTGACTGGTATGGTGAAAACACCGGCGTCATGTATATTGACGGCGTATACGGGGCCCTGAGACCGGATGTGCCCCGGGTCCAGATAGTGCAGCCCACCATATATCACACCTATCTTTTCGGACTGGAACTTCCCACCCTGTTCAGGAACATACCCCTGATGCAGGAAGCAGCGCCCAGGGTGGCAGGCAGCTACCCGGTGGTGGCAGTTGCGGAGAATACGCACACCGTCGAATTCTACCTCGACGGACAGCTTGCCCATGTCGACCGGGAGGAGCCATTTGAAATGATGCTCGATGCCGACCCGGGCATCCATACCATCACCGCCCTGGCTCACAACGAAAACAACAGCTCCCAGGACATCGTGGACGTCTTCGTCCTGTGGTAGCAGACAGCAACACCCGTTGACCCCAAAACAGATAGATGAAAAATGAAAAGGAAAAAGAAGGCTCTACCAGTCTTTTCCGGACCTCTGCTGCTGCTCCTCTCCCGGGAACTCCTCGTCGGGAAACGGGTTGTTGTTGTTTTCCTCGTAGTGGCCGTCTTCCCCGTTGGTGTAATGGTTTTCGTCACCTGAGCCCGCCAAAACAGCGCTGAAAGACCACGACACTGCAAGCAGCGCCACGGCCAACACCGCCACATATTTTGTTGTGTTCATGGTGGTATCACCACCGGGCAAGAGACGTACCGGGTATATAATGCTTTTACCAAATTTCCCCCCAATCTGGCCGAATCCGGGCGGCTGTGACACAGGAGATGCAAACAGGGTGGTCAGTGCAGTTTGGCCAGCGCCATCTTGGCCGTCTCCACGAAATGCTCCGGGGCCACGCCCAGCATGTCCACGTGAGCGGTGGAGAAAAAGGAGTGAATGACTCTCTCTATTTTCTCTACCTCCATCCTTGTCAGCGCGTCCTCCAGAGCGACCATTTTCTCTCCCGGTATGAGGAAAAAGTCTCCGCTGAACCTGATGCTGGCTATGACGCCCTCCTTTATGGTCAGCGTGCACCGCAGCAGCTTGCCGCCCGGCGGCTTCAGTTCAGCGCTGGAGGTTCCACTGACGACGGGCATATTTTTCCCTCAGTCCCGGTATGCGTTCCTTTTCCTCATCGGTCAGCGTTTCCGGCGGCAGGTCGGCGTCAAAGACCCGGGCAAAGCCCTTGCGGAGTGCTTCCCGCACCGCCCGGGGGTCCACTGCTCCCACCTCCGCCCGCAGCGAGGTGACCCGCTGGCTGGCCGCGGCAATGCCCTTGTCCGCTATCTTGGCTGCAGAGACCCGCAGCAGGGAGAACATGCGGATGGCGTCCAGGTCCACCAGAACGGTACCGTGCTGCAGCACCACTCCGTGCCGGCGGGTCTGGGCACTGCCCGATATCTTTTTGCCATTGACCACCACGTCGTTGAGCGGAGAAAAGACGGCCTCCACCCCCATCTCCCGCAGCCCGGCCACCAGCGCCGAGCAGATGGCAGCGCAGGAGTCCTGCACGGTGCCCGGCACCGCCGCCTCCGGTACCACCAGGGAATAGGTGATTTCGCCCTGGGCATCATGGTAGACGGCTCCGCCGCCGCTGATGCGGCGGACCACCTCCACCCCCTCACGCTTGCAGGCCTCCAAGTTGACTTCCTCCCTGATGGCCTGAAAATAGCCAATGGAGACGGCCGAGGGGCTCCAGGTGTAAAGGCGCAGCGTGGGCCGGCCGGACATGAGCAGCGCCTCGTCTATGGCCATGTTGGTGGCCGCGTCCCGGGGTCCGTGGTCGATAAACCGCCAGGTCTGCATGGAGGGATAAACAGATCCTGTTGAAAGCATTGTCGATATGCTTAAATAGAGGGGTTTCTTGCGGCTGTAATGGAAAAGGCCATAGAGGTGGAACACCTCAGCAAGCGCTACGGTCAGGTGCAGGCGGTCAACGACATTTCTTTTTCCGTCGACCGGGGCGAGGTGTTTGCCTTTCTGGGGCCCAACGGGGCGGGCAAGACCACCACGGTGGAAATCATAGAGACCATCCGTTCCCCCGACCGGGGAACCATCCGGGTGCTGGGCCACGACATCAGCAGGCAGCCCAAGGCGGTGAAGGAGCGCATCGGGGTGCTCCCCCAGGAGTTCCAGTCCTTCGAGCGGCTCACGGTACGGGAAACCCTGCACTACTTCGCCCGCCTGTACCGGCAGCATGCGGACATCGACTACGTCATGGACCTGGTGGACCTCCGTGACAAGGCGCATGAGCTCTACCAAAACCTGTCCGGCGGCCTCAAGCAGCGGGTGGGAGTGGCCATCGCCCTGGTCAACGACCCGGAGATTGTGTTTCTGGACGAGCCCACCACCGGTCTGGACCCCCGGGCGCGGCGGGAGGTGTGGAACGCCATCGCCGGCCTCAAACGAGAGGGCAAGACGGTGTTTTTGACCACCCATTACATGGAGGAGGCGGAGTATCTCGCCGACCACATCGCCGTGATTCACCGGGGCAGGATTGTGGCCGAGGGCACCCTGGACGAGCTGGTGCAGGCCCACGGGGGAAAAAGCACCCTGCTCATCAAGGGATGCAAGACCGACGCCGTGATGGAGGCCCTCAACCACAAGGGCTACGAGGAGGTGCGGGCCTCAGATGGCAATGTGCAGGTCACAATGCCCAAGAAAGAGGCGGTGATTGACATCCTGTTCCATCTGCGGGAGAAAGAGCTCTATTACCGGGAGGTGGACATCAAGCATTCCGACCTGGAGGATGTGTTTCTCAACCTCACCGGGGCCCAGCTCAAGGAGGGAGACGCATGAAGGCGCGCATCATCTGGACCGATTTTATGGCCAGTTTCAGAGGGTTTTATCGCAACAAGGGAACGCTGTTTTTTTCCATTGCCTTCCCGGTCATCCTCATACTGCTCTTTGGAGCCATTTTTTCCGGCGGAGGAACCGGCACCTACACCGTGCACGTCAAAAATTTCGACTACGATAACGGAGAAAACATGCCCCAGATGATGGGAAACAGCACCGCCCTGCAGCAGTTCCTGGGCAACCATAGCAACTTCTACGACCCAAGTTTGACACTTTTGTACACTAATTTTGCCGGGAAAATTAGTTTGACAGTTGCTCCACGGCGGCCGCCGTGGAGCCCATTTCGTCACCCAAACGGGTGATTGTGGGCTAAAATCACCT
>DSCA01000006.1 GCA_011049295.1 Thermoplasmatales archaeon | reverse complement strand
GGTCTGCCATCTCCACGCGGCTCTGGCCACCGCCGACCATGCGCTGCTGGGTGGACATCTGCTGGAGGGAAGGGTGACCGTGGTCAACGAAATCATCCTCCACCGCTTGGAGCATGCGGCCATCACCCGCCGGCGCAACCAGCAGGGCCTGCTGGAGATGCACCTGGAATAAACGGAATCCAGGCGGCTATTTCCGGTTAATCGTCATCCATGACGAAGATGGCCACGGCAATCACCGTGGTCCAGCGCCCCTGGATGTCGCCCCTGGCGGTCTGGGTTATGTTGCGGGAGTTGACAATGCGTCCGCTCATCCGGTATTCCTGCTTGCGCTCGTCCCAGGCCTTTTCCGGGTCGAACTCCAGGCCCAGGGTGGTGGCCAGCATGGTGGCGGCCAGGTCTTCGGCGTAGTCCCCGGCCTGCTTGGCAGTCTCCCCGAAGCTGTGGTACTCTGACAGGTAGCCGTGGTAGGTGCGGTCCTTGGGCATGGCCATCCCGATGGAGGCCGCCACCCGGCGGTTGGGCTCCTTGACCTCGTTTTTGGCCATCACGCAGAAGGTAATCTCCCCCGGGCGGATGTGCTGCTTCCCCTCCCTGGCGCTGATAATTTTGCACTTGGGAGGAACGATGCTGGACACGTTCACCAGGTTGCAGGCCTCGATGCCGGCGTCGCGGAGGGCCATCTCGAAGGATTGCAGCTGGTCCTTGTGCACACCCTTTCCCCGGGTGAGAAAAAGCTTGTTGGCTATCATAGGTAGGAATGGATGAAGCAGTAAAAAAACTTACTGCAAACAGCGGTCCATGACCTGTATGATGTCCAGAACCTCTCCGTGCCCTTTCAGATGGCGATAGCAGTGGGGGTCGGCGGTCACCACCACCGCACCCTGCTCTCGTGCCTCGTCCATCACCTGCCGGGCCATCTCCCCCGCCATGTCGGGAAAGGCGGCCTGGAAGGCCAGGTCACCACCACAGCACAGGGCCAGCTTCCGGTTCTCTGTGAACTCCCGGAAACCCCCGGCCTGCTGCAGCAGCTGACGGGGTGGGTCGTAGATGCCCAGCTTCCGCCCCAGGACCGATGAATCGTGATACATGAGTACCCCGTCCAGGGGAACCAGTTCCAGATTCTGCTCCGCCAGGAAGGCGGTAAGGTGCTGCACGGTAAACCGTGGGGTTTCCCGCAGTGTGAGCACGGCGCTGGGGCAGGCGGTAAGAACGGTCTGCATGCCAGCCTCCGCCAATCGCTCGGCCAGCAGGGGAGGTTGCCCGTTGTCACGGCCCATGTTTTCCAGGGGGCTGCCGCAGCAGATCTCGTCCACCATCACCGGTTCCAGGTCCAGCTTCTCCAGCACGGACAGGGCCGCCTCTTTAAGCTCCGGCGTTTGATAGGTGCTCACGCAGCCGGCGAAAAAGGCTATCTCTCCCTCGCCCGGTCGGGCGGTAGGCACCGGCTGCTCCCCGAAGGGATTGCCTTTGTCCAGGATGTCGTCTGCCATCTTCCGGTGGGCGGGCAAAACGGCGGTCAGGTCGCGTCGCGCCGTCTGGATGATGTCGCTGATGGGGATGGTAGAGGGACAGTCCTGCTCACACCGCCCGCAGAGAGGACAGCGCTGCAGGGCCTCCACCACCGATTGGTCCTCCGTGATTTCGCCGGTCAGCAGACCATAGGCCAGGAACACCCGTCCCCGGCCGCTGTCCGTCTCTGTGCCCCCGATGTCCAGGGTCTGGCAGTGCTGCTTGCAGTATCCACAGCCGGTGCAGCACATCAGCTCGTGTTTCATATCCTCCAGGTGTTTCATGTTATCACGGATACCTCAGATACTGGATGATGCTTCCCTTCCACTGCATGATTTTGCCCGGGTTCATGATGTTCTGGGGGTCCACGGCCCGCTTGATGGCCTCCATGACCTCCAGAGAGTCCCGGCGCTCAATCTGCATCCACGGCGCCTTGGAAATCCCGATGCCGTGCTCTCCGCTCACCGTTCCCCCCAGGGCGAGAACCGCCCGGTAGATGCCGTCCACTGCTGCCTCCGCCCGGCCCCAGGCCCCTTCCTCCAGGGGATTGATCAGCACCTTGGTGTGCAGGTTGCCATCCCCGGCGTGCCCGTAGGTGCCGATGACGATGCCGTGTTTCTCCGCGATTTCCTGGAACTGCTTGATGGCCAGAGGGAGTTTGGAGATGGGCACCGACATGTCGTCGGCCAGAGACACGGAGACGCTGTCCCTGCCGTAGCGGGAAAGGGAGGGGAGCACTCCCTTTCGTCCCTTCCACAGCTTGAGCATTTCTTTCTCGTCCGTGGTGAAGTCCACATCGCGGGCCCCGCTCTCCCGGCAGATGTCGGCCACCTTCTCAATATCTCGCCTGACTATCTCCTCCGGTCCGTCCACCTCGGCCAGAATAATGGCGTCGCACTCCGGCAGCCCCATCTGCATGGACCGGTTGACCGCCCGGATGCAGACGCTGTCCATAATCTCCAGTCCCGAGGGCAGCAGCCCGGAAGCAATGACGTTGGATATTCCCTGACCCGCCTGTTCTATGTCGTCAAAGGAGGCCACGGCGATGGCCCGCTTTTCCGGCAGCGGCAGCAGACGCAGGGTAATCTCGGTGATGATGCCCAGGGTTCCCTCGCTACCCACCATCAGTTTTTCCAGCTGGTAGCCGGAGGAGTTCTTGATGGTGTTGGTCCCCACATGCATCACCTTGCCGTCGGGGAGCACCACCTCCATGGCCAGCACGTAGTCCCGGGTGGCCCCGTACTTGATGGCCCGCATACCGGAAGCATTGCAGGCCACCATGCCCCCTATGGTGCACACGTCGGCGCTGCCCGGCGAAGGCGGAAAGAAAAAGCCCTTCCTGGCCAGCTGATTGTTCAGCCTGCTGTAGATGACCCCCGGCTCCACCACACAGTATAGGTCCTCCACTCGCACCTCCCGCACCGCGGTCATCCCGCTGAGGTCCAGGATGATGCCCCCGTGGATGGGGATGGCCTGGCCGGAGAGCGCCGTCCCGGAGCCCCGGGCGACGATGGGGATGTTGCGCTGGTTGGCCAGCTTTACCAGAGCGCTAATCTGGGCGGTGTTCCGCCCCCGCACCACCACGTCGGGGCTGTGGTGATGGATGGAGGCGTCAAAGCCATAGGTGTAGAGCCCGGCCTGCGAGGTAATCACGTTTTCCTCGCCGGCGACCTCCATTATCTCCTTGAGGATGGCGGTGGACAGCATGCATGGGAAACGCACACCCTATTTTAAGTATTACCG
>DSCA01000157.1 GCA_011049295.1 Thermoplasmatales archaeon | reverse complement strand
GGCGGGGAGGCCCGGCTATGATGAGGTGGGGGAGGCGGTGCTGCTGGCCAAAAGCCGGGAGGAGAAACATCGGCTGATGGAGGAATACCTCAGGGGAGAGGTGGAGCCGGTCTACTCCAAGCTGGGCAGCGAGCCGGCCCTGCGCATCCACCTGCTGGCCCTCATCGCCACCAACTTCGCCGTTACCCGGGACGAAATCCTGGAGTTTCTGGGCCGGACCTTTGCCGCCCACCAGGCGGGCACCGTGCCCCAGGACACGGTGGAGGACATCCTCCTGTTTCTGGAGGAAAACGGGTTTATCGCCCGCTCCGGCATCTGGAAGGCCACCCTCTTTGGCCAGAAGACCTCCAGCCTGTACCTGGACCCTCTCTCGGCGCTCAAGATGCGGGAGGCCCTGGAGGCGGGCAGGGGGAGCGACTTCGGCTACCTGCACGCCGTCTGTGCCACCCCGGACATGCGCTGTCTCTACCTGGCCAAGCGGGACCAGTGGGTGGAGGAAAAACTGGAGCAGGAGAAACTGCTCTTGACACCTCCACTGCCCATGTCCCCGGACTACGAATGGTTCCTGGCCGAGGTGAAGACGGCCGCCCTGCTGCACGACTGGATAGAGGAAAAGCACGAGGACGCCATCGTACAGCGCTACAACGTGGGGCCCGGCGACATCAGAAGCAAGGTGGAGATTGCGGAGTGGCTGCTGCATGCCATGAGGGAGCTGGCCCGGCAGTTCGACTTTGAGGCGGTAACCCCGCTCACCAACCTCATCATGCGCGTTACCTACGGCTGCCGGGAGGAGTTGCTCAACCTGGTCCAGCTGCGGGGCATCGGGCGGGTGAGGGCCCGGGCCCTGTACAACGCCGGCTTCAGGAGCGTAAACGATTTAAGAGGGGTGAGCATTGAGCGGCTGGCACGGGTGCCCCACATCGGCACCGTCATCGCCCGGAGCATCAAGGAGCAGGTAGAATAACATGCAGGTGATAATCGTGGGCTGCCGGCAGGTGGCCGCTGTCATCTCGCTTCTGACTGGCCTCAGGGAATTCGGCCGGAAACAGAGCGTGGCCCTCCAGGCCCTGCATGCGCCCCACGTCTACGGGGAGGAACACGTCATAGCGGCGGCGGAGCACGCAGTGCGAGCGTTTCAGCAGGGAACCGCCACCTGCAACACCCTGGACATGGAGGTGCTTCTGTACGCCTCCGGTCAGCGGCAGATACGGGAGGCCATAGACCTGATGGGCATTCGGGACGGGGAGGCGGCGGTGGTGGCGGCGGTGGGGAGCACGGATATCCCTGGATACGGGGGGACCGTGGACCAGTCCGCCCTGGAAGAATTCCTGCACCGGCAGAAGCTGGTGGTGGACCCTGAGGTGGCCAGGGGGGGCGCAGCGCTGGCCGCCTTTGGCATAACCCCGGCGGAGATGGCCGCCGTCGATAAATCTATGTATGGTGACCTGATACTGGAAAAAGTGGCGCTGGTGGACGTACTCAAATAGCAGACGTCGCACTCTATGCCCGGATGGGGTAGCTTGGATATCCTGAAGCCCTGCGGAGGCTTAGACTCGGGTTCAAATCCCGACCCGGGCATTTTTTTACTACCAAAAAGGGTTCCAAACCCAGGCGGCGGGGCCGGGATGTGGTCCGCTGTCTTTTAACTGTCCTGCGGGCTGTCGTCTGTCCTCCATTTCAGCCTGGAGAGCCCTATGGCGATGAGCAGGGTGGCCAGAAGCCAGCCGAACCCGATGACCATGGTGGCGGAGCGAGAGTAGCCCCCGTAGGGGATGACAATTTCATTGTACACGGAGAACAGCAGTACTACGCCCAGCATACCGGGAGTCACATATTTTATGAGCCGGCTGAAGGTGGCCCCCAACCGGTGGGCGGACATGGCGTTGACGTGCTGGACGATACGGTGCTCGCCGTACACCCAGGTGATGATGACGATTTCCAGCAGCCCCATGAGAACCAGGCCGTAGCCCAGGAGGAAATGGTCCACTATGTCCAGCCACATGATGCCGCTTTCCGTGGTGAAAATGATGCCTCCCAGAAAGCCAATGATGCACAGCAGATTTATCCACTTTCCCTGATTGACCTTAAACTTGTCGATGATGCCTGACAGAAAGGCCACAATCATGGAGATGAGGGAGGAAAGACCGGCGGCTATCAGGGTCAGGAAGAAGAGGGCGGCCACTATCTGCGGGAGAAGGGGCAGGGTGTTGAATGCCTGGGGAAACACCACGAAGGCCAGCCCGATGCCACCCTCTACCACCTCCTCCATGGGGAGGCCCGTGGTGTGCATCATATTTCCCAGTATGCCGAACACGGCTATGCCGATGAAAACCGAGAAGAAGGTGTCCGCGAATCCTACAATCAGGGCGTTGCCGAACAGATTGGATTTTTTGGGCAGATATTTTGAATAAGCCATGATTACCCCCATGCCCAGGCTGAGGGAAAAGAACACCTGGGAGAAGGCGTCTATCCATACCAGCGGGTTGAACAGCGCATCAAAATGAGGGGTTACGTACCATCTGATGCCTTCCCATGAGCCGGGCAGGGTCACCCCCCGTATCACCAGAATGCTGGCCAGCACCATCAGCAGGGGTATCAGTATCTTGCATACTCGCTCCACTCCTCCCCGCAGCCCGCTTCTTATAATGACCCAGTTTAGAACCCAGATTATGAGCAGCCCCAGCACGATGGCCAGCACCGGAAGCCCGATGACCCAGGGGTCATGGGATGCATGCAGGAAATCGTGGAAGAAATAGGCGTTAGGGTCGTCTCCCCATCCCAGGGTGGCCGACAGGGCGAAATAGTTGATGCAGTCGCTTAGAATCACCGCGTAGTACAGGTTGAGCCCGAACACCAGGATTACCACCGGCCACCAGCCGAATACCTCAAATTTTTGTTTGATTTTTCGGAACACGGCGGGGGCCGAGCCCCGCATCTCGTGGCCCAGAGATTGTTCCACAATCAGCAGCGGTATGCCCACGGTGAGCAGGGCGATTGCGTAGGGCAGTAAAAAAGCCCCGCCGCCGTTTTTGTAGGCCAGGTAGGAGAAACGCCATACGTTGCTCACCCCGATGGCGGAGCCGATAGTGGCGAGAATGAATCCCATTCTGCTGCCCCACCGCTCTGGTCGCTCGGCCATGAATAAATCATGATACATAATTTGACTTTGTCACATTAGAGAATTTTCTCTCATATTTTTTGTTTCAACCACCGATTACTGTAGCGGGAAGTGGCGTCAGGCAATTCAAAATCACCTATGATAAAATTCCCCTTTACATG
>DSCA01000083.1 GCA_011049295.1 Thermoplasmatales archaeon | reverse complement strand
CCCCAGGGCTGGCCGGCCGCCGTCCCCAGCAGGTCCCGGGCCCCGGCCACCGCGGCCTCGGAGGCGCCGCTTTCGGCCAGCTGGAAGGCCAGCGTTTTCACCATCACCACGGCCGCCAGGATGACGACCACCGGAACCCAGAACCGTATTCCCCGGCCCAGATATTTCTTCCCCGCCTGGTCGGGGGTGGCGCCTATGGTACCCAGCACAAACAGCAGGATGCCGGCTCCCACCAGCAGGGAGAAGGCGACGGGGACGGCCCCTATCTGGACCAGGCCGCTGTTTTCCTCCAGCAGATTGACCTGCAGGCCGTTCATGCCGTCGATGCGCAGAACCTCCACCAGGCCCGGTGTCTGGAAGGACCCGCCGTCAATGTCAATTCCCATGGTGTACCAGGGATAAAACAGGGACAGCACGGCCAGGACGATGCCCGCCACGGCCAGGATGTTGGCCAGGCTGCGCAGATTCGGTCTGTACAGCATGAGCAGAGAGGTGTAGGGCCACTTCAGCCCCGCCGTCCCATGCCGGCGGTATATGGCTACCCCGGCCGCCACCACCGCCACCCCCAGGAAGGCCAGAAAGATGTAGGTGAAGTGGTAAAATATCCAGTCCAGGGACAGCATCAGGCTGCTCACCCCGGGCAGGGACCGGCCCCAGTCCGTTCCCGCCCACATCTCGCCGTCCTCCCGGTAGGCAGGGCCCGGGGGACCCCGCTTTCCCCGCACCTCGTCTTGGTCGGAGCCGAAGTCTCCCCAGCGACCGGCGAAATCCAGCCAGTTCTGACCGGCGGGATGGTTGCCGGCGGAGCGCTCACCCAGCAGTGCCAGGGTATACTGGCCGGGCTCCAGCACCATGCCGTTTTTGCCCACCCGGTCGCTGGCCAGACCAGTCATGCCCTGGTAATGGCGGAAGTAGTTGGCGTGGCTCCCCCGGGCCACGAAGACGTGGGGATGGTCGCCACTCTTTTTCACGTCCGACCAGGGCGCTCGCTGTCCGCTCAGGTGCTGGCTGTACATGGCCTCCCGGGCGGTGCCATTGGCATCGAGCACAATCTGCACCATCTCCCAGTCTCCCTCGTGGGTGTTCAGGGGACCCTCGTTGAAGGCATAGAAGCACCAGTACTGGATGACTGTTTCCGCACCGCTGGGGAACACGTGGGAGTACACCGTGTAGCCGTGCTGTTCCGCATATTCCCTATAGTCCTCGATGATGCGGCGGTCCTCAATGGTGCCCACGGTGTTGTCCAGGTAATAGTTCTGGCCTATGCTGGTGTAGGCGCCCAGCTGCTCCGGCGAGGGGTTCACCACGAGCAGGTGAGGAGTTCCCTCATCGCTCCGGTTGAGGTTGGCATTGGCCAGGTGGTATTCGACGGCCACCGGGAACACCTGCTCCTCCTTTTCGAAATAAAAAATGGGCGCATACTGCTCTGCCAGCTGCATCTCCAGGGCGTCGTCCAGGCCGTCGTGGTCACCGTCGGCGGCTGCCGCGCCCTGCAGGAGGACCATTCCGGCTATGAGAACACCCACCACGAAAAAGCATTTTTTGCACGCTCCGGGAAACATTCCCGTATATCTCTTTTCTGGATATAAATAATTGCTGTTTTTGCCGCTCTGCTTGCTACCTGTCTTTCCTCATGATGAAAAAGTGGTAACCGTAGCAGTCCGAGTAGCGCTCAAACAGGTCTATCTCTTTCTGGGCGCTGCGGAAGACGTTCAGGCCCTCTTCATTGTCTCTGTATTTTTCCGTCAGCACCGCCAACCGCCTCTGCAGAGGGGTGTAAAAATGGTCGAGCCAGGATGCCGCGGGCAGGGTGAAATGGGACTGCAGGGAAAATCCCTCCTGCTCTATCATGGCGAGGTTGCCCTGCACATCCTTGATGTCCGGATATTCCTTTTCCCAGAATTCCATCAGGGGCGCCGGCGGATGGGGGCTCAGGAGAACCGCCTCGGTGACCGCCACGTACCCGGATTTTTTCACCAGCTGCCGGCAAAGCCGCAGACCCCGCGGGAACCCCATGATATACAGCGCGCCCTCCGACCACACGATGTCAAAGGTTTCATCCTTGAATTCCAGGTCCAGCATGGATACGTTTTTGGTCTCAATCCGGTCGTCCACGCCCTGCTTTTTGGCTTCTGTCTCCAGGGCGTCCAAAAAGGGCTGATGGTTGTCGATGGCCATAACCCGTCCCCCGGAAATCTTTGCCAGCTCTATGCTCTGCATACCCGGTCCGCACCCGATGTCCAGAATCAGGGGCCGGGGGGGCAGGTTTTTCATGGCCCCGAAGGCCCTGCGGGTGGAGGCATTGTCCCCCGGTCCGGCACGGGGAAGCCCCTCGAACATTTCGTAGAAATACTCCATCCCTTCCACGTTTTCACCTTTTTTATGACTCATGTGACGACAGCCATCACATGTTGGGGCCTAACCAGGGATACAGCCAGCTGCTTAATGCGGCGCATAGCATCTGTACCAGCCCCTCGTACAGGAGCAGGAGACGAGCCCGGGGCATGCTGACCTGCAGAACCCCCCAGGGGCTCTGGATGCCCTCCTGGTCCCTGGCCTGGGCCCTGACGTGGTAGGTGCCCTGCTCCGCCCAGGTATGGGAGACGGTTATGTTGTCACCGGAGGCATAAGGTCCCAGCCAGCCGCTGTCGCTGCCGTCGCCCCAGTCCACGAAGTAGTAGATGGAGCCCCCTTCGGGGTCCGAGGAGCGGAAGACGTAGTCGTAGGCTCTGCCGATTTTTCCCCGGCCGGGTCCGCTGATGGAGGGCGGCTCCGGCGGGGCGTTGTCCGCCTCCCCCACCCGCATTTTTTTCAGGACGCTGAAATCTCCCCATCCGTGGGGCTGGCTGTAGCCCCTCACCCGGTAATAATAAATGCCCTGGTCCCGGTCCGCAATATCGTAGTGGCTGTCGGAGATGGAGGCGTCCAGGGTGGATACGGAGGCAAAATCGGCCACCGGAGAGATGTCATCCACGAAGAACCCCTGGCCGGTGGTCCGGCTGTCCGTGGTATAGCGAAACCGGATAAAGACGGAATCCTGGGCGTAGCCGTCCAGGGAATACGTCCGGTATTCCCACTGGTCGGAGCGGCCGGTGAAGGAATCCACAACCTCGTAGCATCGCCCGTCCCGGCTCACCTCCACGAAGGCGTAATCCCAGCCCTCCTCGATGTCGTACCAGCACCAGAAGGCGAGCTCCTGTCCCTCGGACACGGGCACTGGTTGAACGGTAGTCATGGCGGCTATCTCCTCGTTTCCCAGCGGGGCACCGTAACTGCCGTCCGGCGAATGAT
>DSCA01000146.1 GCA_011049295.1 Thermoplasmatales archaeon | reverse complement strand
GTGTCTTCCACTACGCCCTTATCTGCGCCCAGATAGACTTTTCCCGCCGTCCCGCCGGGGGCTGCGCCTTTGCCATCGACAGCCACATCATCGCCGGGCAGTACGTGAGAAACTGGCTTCCCTCCTTTGTTGCCCAGGGAAGCGACTACCATACGGCCTTTGCCAGCGTGTTTATGCACGAGCTGGGCCACACCCTGGGACTCAACCGCTTCGGGGGCATCGACAACGAGAAGAGCCGTTTTCCCTGGAACAAGGAGTACTGGCAGTGGGGGCCCTATGAGAGCTGTATGAACTACCGCTACGTGTACAAGCTGGTGGATTACTCCGACGGGGATGACGAGGACTACGACCAGAACGACTGGGAAATCATCGATCTCACCCGGTTCGCCCGCGAGGACTGGTAGCCATCCGGGCGGCTAGGGGGAAAACCCGTACACGATGCGCTCCCTGTCCTGGCCCTTGCCCTCCCTGCGGATGATGCGCAGGGGCGGTATTTCCGCCGTGGAGCGCACGTGGGTGCCGGCGCAGGGGCAGACGTCGTAACCCCGGATTTCCACGATGCGCAGGTTGGTCACCGAGGCGGGGAGCAGGTCCAGGTTGCAGCGCTCCGGGGTGACCCGCTGTTCCAGGCTGGCCCTGCTCTCTTCATGTATGGTCACCGGATGCCCGGCGGCGATGATGGCGTTGCAGGCCTCCTCGATTTTTTCTAGGTCCTGGGGGCTGAAGTTCACGGGGTGGAAGTCCACCCGGGAGTGGTCGGCGTGTATCTGGTTGCCCACCGTCCGGCCCCCGTAGACATCGAATACCACCCCGGAGATGATGTGCTGGGCGGTGTGCATCTGCATGTGGGCGTAGCGCCGCTCCCAGTCCAGGATGCCCTGCACCTCCGTTCCCTCCTCCGGCATCGGGCCATCCATGACATGCTTGACCACGCCCTTTTTGGCCACCTGGACCACCCGGGCCTCCCCGCCCTCCCATTGCAGCAGGCCGGTGTCCGAGGGCTGGCCGCCTCCCTCCGGGTAGAAGGCGCTCCGGTCCAGGACCACGTAGTCCTTTTTGCTTCTGGTGACCACGGCATCGAACTCCCGGATGTAGTTGCTCTCGATGTCCGCCATGTACAGCATCTGGGTCATGTCCTGCAAACTGGCGGGCCTTAATCAACGTTTTCCCGCTTTTTTGTGAACTGCAGGGCGGCGGAGTTTATGCAGTAGTGTTTTCCGCTGGGCCGGGGCCCGTCGTCGAACACGTGGCCCAGGTGTCCCCCGCAGCCGGCGCAGAGAACCTCGGTGCGGTGCATCCCGTGGCTGTGGTCCGGCCGGGTCTCGGCTGCCCCCTGGCTGACGGGTGCGGTGAAGCTGGGCCATCCGCTGCCGCTGTGGAATTTGGCCTCCGAGGAAAAAAGGGGGGTGCCGCAGCCGGCGCAGGTGTATATGCCATCCTCGCGGTGGTCGTGGTATCTCCCGGTGAACGGGGGCTCGGTTCCCCGGCGGCGGAGCACCCGGTAGGTCTCCGGGTCCAGCTTCTGTTTCCATTCCTCATCCGACCTGCGTACCTGCCTGGCCATGTTCTCTCATGGACCGGGGGATATAAGGCTTTTTCCGGAAAATTTCAAAGGGGTTATATAGCGCCCGGCTCATAGGCCTGGGACGGGTGGTGGGTGCCATCAAAATTATTTAAACCGCGGCCCATATAGGTACGTTCTATGCGCAAAACCGAAGTCCGGAAGACGGTCGCCCATCTGGGAGAGCGGGCCATGGAGACCCCTCTGGCCAGAAACGTCCTGCGCCAGCTGCAGCACAACAAGCTGTTTCAGCTCATCCGCACCGAGGTGGTGCGGGTCCGGGCCAAAAAAATGCTGCAGGACATCCGGCAGCATCCGGTCCCCCGCCACCTGGCCATCATCATGGACGGAAACCGGCGGTACGCCCGGTATCAGGGCCTGCCCCCGGGCGAGGGCCACCGCATCGGAGGAAAAAAGCTGGAGGAGGTGGTGGAGTGGTGCCACGAGGTAGGAGTCCAGGGGTTGACCGTGTTCGCCTTTTCCACGGAGAACTTCAGCCGCCGGCCGGAGGAGGTAGACCATCTCATGGACCTGTTCGAGGAGGACCTGCGCCGCCTGGCCGCCGACCCCCGCATCCACGAGAACCAGGTGCGGGTGAAGGTCATCGGGCAGACCGACCAGCTGCCGGAGCGCGTCCTGCGGGCGGCAGAGGACATCACCCGGGCCACCGCCGGCTATGACCGCTACTACTTCAACATCGCCATCGGCTACGGGGGCCGGGAGGAAATCGTGGAGGCCGTCCGGCAGATTGCCCGGGAGGTGCAGCAGGGAAACCTGGATCCCGGGGAGATACACAAGGAGGTCATCTCCTCCTATCTGTACACCGCCGACACCCCGGACCCGGACCTCATCCTTCGCACCTCGGGGGAGGAGCGGATTTCCAACTTTCTCCTGTGGCAGCTGGCCTACTCCGAACTGTACTTCTCAGACGTGTACTGGCCGGCCCTGCGCAAGGTGGACTTCCTGGAGGTGATCCAGTCCTACCAGAAAAGGCAGAGGCGCTATGGCACGTAGCCTCTCTCTGCTGCTTTTCCTGGCCGGCGCTGCCTGCATCATCGCCGGCCTAGCCACCGGGCAGGGACAGGCGGGCATCTTCGTCATCTTTCCCTTCGTGGCCGGCTCCGGCTGGCTGTTCATCCTGGGAGCGGTCCTCCTTTTTTTGTCCGTCCTGGCCGTCATGTTTGCCTGGCTGCCCCCCGACGAGGGGGCCTCCGCTCCCCCCGGAGGGCAGGGAGAATGGCGGACAGACAGAAAGGTGGGCGTCCTCATCCTCATCGGCCCCCTGCCCATGGTGATTGCTTCCCACAAAACGCTGGCCCTGATGCTTCTCATCCTGGGGGTGGCCCTGGCCCTTACTTTTTTGGTGGTGCTTCCCGCCCTCTGGTGACCACGGCGAAGTGGTTGTCGGGATGGCGCCGGGAGGCCTTGGTCACGCTCCACCGGCGGGCTACCTGCAGCCCGGCCCGGCGGCAGTCTCTGGCCAGCTCCCGGCAGGTGTACAGGTGATAGAAGCGCAGCACCTCCCGCTCCCCGGCCCGCCAGGGCACCAGGAGGTCGCCGCGGGGCCGGAAGGGGTTCAGCGCCTGCCATAGCATGTCCCGGCGGAACCGGTCCTGCCACCGTGCCCACACCGAGACCAGGGCCTCCCCCTCCGGGGTCAGCACCCGGTTGATTTCCCCCAGGGCGGCGATGCGCCGCTTCCGCCCCCGGATGTTGTGCAGCCCGGCGATGAACAGCACCCGGTCGCAGCAGCCCGGGGG
>DSCA01000035.1 GCA_011049295.1 Thermoplasmatales archaeon | reverse complement strand
CGCCTCCCCCGAGTAGCGATAGATGTGCTGCATAACCACCCGCCGGGCCGGGGTGTTCACCCCGGCGGCCAGTGTGGGGGTGGCCACGATGCATTTGAGGATGCGCTGCCGAAACAGGCTCTCGATGAGCGTGCGGTGGCGGTGGAGGAGACCGGCATGATGAAAGGCTACCCCGTGCTCCAGGCATTCGGCCAGTTTTTGGGCGATCACCGTGGCGTCATCTGGGGAGCGCATGTCCTCTGCCGCCTGGCGAAGGGCGGCTCGCTCGCTGTCCAGGAAGATGTCGACCGCCTCCATCAGTTTGTGGGCATACCGCTGGGCGGAGCGACGGCTGTTGACGAAGACCAGGGCCTGCCCTCCATCCTCCAGGATGTCGGTGACCAGAGATTCCGTCGCTCCCTTCCCGGCCACCGTTTTTTCTGTTCCGTCCAGGAAATAGATGGTATCCCGGTAAAACACCCCCTCCTTGAGGGGGACGGGGCGCCAGTCGGACTGCACCAGCCGGGCCTGCAGCCAGGTGGCAATGGCATCGGCGTTGCGAATGGTGGCGGACAGGGCGATGACCTGCAGGTGGGGATTCATGACCCTCAGCCGGGTGAGCACCATCTCCAGGGTGGGCCCCCGCGAGTAATCGTTGACGAGATGGATTTCGTCGGCCACCACAATCTCCACGTCGCTCAGCCAGCCGGCCCCGTGGCGGAGCAAGGAGTCCGCCTTTTCAGAGGTGCAGATGACGATGTCGTAGCCGGCCAGGTGGCTGCTGGCCTGGTCCAGGTCCCCGGTGGAGATTCCCACCCTAACGCCCAGGTCACGGAAGGGCTGCAGGTCCTCCCATTTCTCACTGGCCAGGGCCCGCAGGGGCACGATGTACAGGCTTTTTTTCCCCCGGAGGGCGGCATCCAGAATGGCCAGGTAGGCCACCAGGCTCTTGCCGCTGGCCGTGGGCACGGAGAGCACCACGTTGTGACCCTCCATCACCAGGGGCAGGGCCTCCTGCTGCGGGGGATACAACTCAATGATGCCCTGCGCCTTCACCACCTCGCGGATGGTCTCCTGCAGGGGAAGGTCGTCGACGTGCTGCCAGGCCATTGGAGTCTAATGGGGGAGGGCATAAAAGAGTTTAGGCCTTGGATGGCCCCCGGGCCCTCAACCGGTCACTGGCGGTGAGGCAGCGGGAAGAGCTCTCTGCCTGCAAGACGGAGGGCCCAGTCATGCAACAGTTGCAGGAGGGCTCCGGTCCGAGACGGGGAGGTGGAAGAGGTCAGCGGCATGCTCACCCGGAGCGTGGACCAGTTGCTTTCAGCGCCTTCCGAATCCCGTGCCTTGACCCGAATGGTGTAGTTGCCGTCCTCCTCCCAGGCGTGCTGCCGGGTTATGGCCTCTCCGGAGGGATATGGCCCGCTCCAGTGCCCGGTTGAGCCGGTTCCCCAGTCGATGAGGTAATACACCATGTCCTCCTCGGGGTCGGCAGCAGCAATGGTGTAGTTGTAGGCGGTTCCCGTTTCCCCGCTGGCGGGGCCGGATATGGAGGGAGCATGAGGCGGCGTGTTGGGCTTTTCCTCGATTACCCCGAAGTACACGTGGTCAAAGCGAATCTCTGCATCCGTAAGGTGGTCCGAGTAGGCACCGGCGCAGAGCAGTATGCGGACGTAGCAGGCATCGGGGGGAAGCCGGAGGGAAGCGCCGCTCTCGGGGGACAGCATAATCTCCTTCTGATGCCAGGCGGTGTCCTGGTAGGGACAGCTAAGGTTCAGGGTGCTCAGGTAGCTCTTGCTGCCGTCGTAGGTCCACAGGGTGAGAAAAGCCTGAGGCCAGGTGGCCGGCGGCGCCACATATTTGTACCAGGCTGCCAGCCGGTAGGACGTGTTGTGGGGACTGACCGGGATGAGATGTTTTGTGGCCCAGTAAAACTCGCTCACTCCACACTCCCGGTCCACCGAGGCCACCCCTACGGACATGGTTCCCTCCTGCTGATGCTGATGGTCCCAGAGATAGAGGGTGGGGCCACAGGGAACGTTGTGGTACCATCCATCGGGAGTATAGCGCCCCTCCTCAAACGAGGGATTGGGAACCAGGTTGTCCTCATCCTCTGCCCCGTCGTGGGAAACGGCGCTGTCCAATCCCCTCGCAGCCAGGGGAAAAGTGGCGCACACCATTATGGCCGCCAGCCAGAGAGACAGCAGATATCGTCGCATGGTAAATCAAGACTGTAACCGTAGAGCAATTTATAAACATTGCAGGGGCAGAAAAACACGTCTGGAGTGGCAAAGCCATATAAACCCCCGTCACAATTATGGCCGCCTATGCGCGTAACCTTTGAATATGTCATCGAGAAGGTGACCAAGCTGGAAAACGGCGAGGTGGAAATCGTGGCCACCGGCATCTCCTCCGAGCACATTGCCACCGCCGTGAACCCGGAAATGGAAACCCTGATGCGCAGCATTCCGCCCCAGATGCGGGAGATGCTCAACCAGCAGCAAAAAATGTTCCAGGACATGCAGAAGCCCCTGCTCAAGTTCCGCATCACCGAGCAGCAGTACGTCCGGGGAGACTGGAAGGTGGGCAGCGTGGTGGAGGTGGCGGTTGCCGAGCAGGACACCGAGGCGCTGTGAGCATCACCCTTTTATCCAGTTGATGACGGTGGCCGTGGGGTGGCGCAGGGGGGGCTGGGGCACGCGCTCCGGGTAGCCAAAGGTGAGGGCAGCAGAGATGTGGTATCCCTCTGGCACCTTCAGTTTCTGCATGACGGCCGGGTCGGACTCCAGAAATTTGGCAAAGCCAATCCAGCAGCTTCCCACACCCAGCGACCAGGCGGCCAGCATCATGTTCTGGGCGGCGCAGGCGCAGGACTCGTCGTTGAACAGCTCGCCGGTGGTCAGGATGAACACCAGGGCGGGTGCATGGTGGAACACCACATCCTGGGTTGAGCCGGCCACCGCCCTGAGGAAGAGCACCGTCCGGTTGTCCTCCAGCTCGGAAAAGCGCTTTTTCCATTTCCGCCGGTGCTTGAGAACCGTGGCCATCTGCTCCTTGACGCGACGGGACAGGTCCTGGATGAGCCCGGTATCGGTAACCACGACAAACTTCCAGGGCTGGCGGCCCTCCGCAGAGGGGGCATATTTACCGGCGTTGATGATGGTCTCCAGCACCTCCTCGGGCACCTCCTGCTCCGTATACTGGCGGATGCTCCGCCGCTCCTTTATGGTGGCCAGCACCTGGTTGTCCATGCAGGACATCCGGCCGCCGCTTAAAAACGTGCCCCTCCGAGCGACAGAGCAATTTATAAACGTCGCCACGATATCCTACGGAGGGAGTATGCGGTCAAAAACCTGGCATGGATACGGGGCAGTGTGCATGACGTTGATGCTGCTGGGTG
>DSCA01000100.1 GCA_011049295.1 Thermoplasmatales archaeon | reverse complement strand
GTCACAGACGAGCGATGGGGAGCCGGATACACCCCGGCTCCGTTTTGCTGATTCTGCAAAAATCAGCAAAAATGAACTGCTTCAAACCCCACATTCCGAAGTACTGAAAAAACAGCAATTTTTATATAGCCCGGCGGTACCCTCCGGTTCCTTTTATAAGCCCTGGCGCTGGTGGAATCTATGTTCGTGAATGGGGTAGAGAGCATGAACCACGAGGTGTGGTGCCCGAAGCACCGGGAGATGGTGGGTGCCCATACCTGTCTGTGGTGCCCGTCATACAAAAAAACTCTGTTGGTCTGCAAGTGTCATTACCGGGTCCGCTATATGGCCCAAGCGGTGGCCGGGTTTATCTCCTGTCACTTTCCGGCCCTGCATGTCCACGACGAGCCAGAGCCGTCCATGGGTGCCTCTGTCTCCCCTTAGCAGCGGAGTCGGGGTAACCTTAAAATAGCCGCTGAAGTTAAAAACGCTATGATTGGAGTGCTGACCTCCAATTTCGTGCTTTACCACGATCTTCTGCGGGCCCTGCAGAGAAGAAATACCCCCTTTGTTTCCCTCACCTTCGACCAGGAAGTGCCGGCGGAGGTGGGGGTGGTCATTACGGCGGAAGAGGACCGGGAGGCGGTATCCTTTGGCAAACTTATCTGTGCTGCACCCGGACAGGACATTGACGAGGTCATCGACCGGGCGCTGTTTGCCCTGTATCGCTCCCGCCCCTTTCCCGAGGTGGTCATCGGCATCGACCCCGGGGCCACCCCGGGCATCGCCCTTTTTGGGGAGGGACGTCTGCTGCGCCGCTTTACTGCCTCCTCACCCCCCGCCGCGGTGGCCTGCATCAGGTCATTCATCTCCAACTGGCAGGACTGCCGGATAACGGTGCGCATCGGCCACGGGGCCCGCCTGATTCGCAACCGCATCATCAACCTGCTGTGGGATGATGTCACCCGCATCGAGATAGTCAACGAAACGTCCACCACCCCTCCCAACACCCATGACGATGCCATGGCAGCGGCAGCCATCGCCCTTACCCCGGGCAGGCAGGTTCTCACGTCGCTGTCCGTGGACCCCAAGGACGGAGAGATAAGGGATGTGCAGCGGAAGAGCAGGATGCTGAGCGGGGATGTAACCATTTCCAAGTCACTGGCCAGAAAAGTACTCACCGGTGAAATGGAGATGGACGAGGCCGTGGAGGCCCAGCGTCAGAAATAGCTAAAAGGTAAATGTTTCGGGGAGACGACCCTCTCGCTTGTAGTATTTTATGAGGCGACGGATTTTGGCCTCGGTCAGCTGCAGATTGCGCCGGTTGTGAATGTCCCGGGGGTTGGTGGACAGATGGTCCCGCATAGTCTCCCGCTTGGCGAGCAGGTCGTCAAGGTCTTCAGGCACTTCGGGACGCAGGTCGTTCTCGGCCAGAATGGTGCCCAGTTTTTTGCCGGTGGCTGCCTTGATGTCCGGCACGCCGTAGCTGTCGCGGAGGATGGTGCCGATCATAGCGGCGGGTTTTCCCTCCTGGGCCATTTTCACGATAGTTTTCTCTATCTTGGCGGGCTCCATGCCCCACTGGGGGTGTTTCCGCTCGACGGGATGCTTCGATGACGACTTGCCCCGTTTCCTGGTATGCATCCGTGCCATAGAAGGCTGAATATACATTTCCTATATAAAGATGTGGGGGTGGAGGAAGGCAGAGGAGACGCCCACCCCACCAATACAAAACGTTAAAAAGGGGACACCTTTACCACCTTCATGGCACGATTCCCGGAGGCAGAGGAACGGCTGCTCAACAAGCTGATATGCATGCACTGCAAGGCCCGCAACGCCCCCCGCGCCAAGCGCTGCCGGAAGTGCAATTCCAAGGCGCTCCGTCCCAAGTCACGCGGCGCCTAGCTACTTGTTGCCCGGGCACTCCGGGTTCACGCATTTTTTCCATTTTCTCTTGGTTATAGTGGTCACGATGGGTGCTCCGCAGTGGTCGCAGTACTCGTTGTCGAAGACCACGATGCCCCGCTGGGGAAGGGGGTAGCTGTTCTGGCAGCGGGGAAAGTTGGAGCAGCCCACGAAGCGTTTTCCCCGGCGGGAGGTGATGACGTTCAGGTCGCTCCCGCATTTATTGCACTTTCCCATGAACCTCTGCTTGGCCATGGCCTCCCGGATGACCGTGCCGATGACCTCCTTGCGCCGCTCCAGCGCCTGCAGTGCCTCCCTGAGCAGTTTGCGGGATTCGGTTACCACGTCCTCCAGCGCCTTGTTTCCCTCGGCGATTTCGTTCATTTCCCGCTCCAGTTCGGCGGTCATGTCCGGCTTGGTGATGCGGTCGGCGCTCCGCTCCAGGGCCTCGGTGACCGCCACGCCGGTGAGGGTGGGGCGGATGTTTTTGCCCTTGATGTACCGGCGGTGGTACAGCTTCTCGATGATATCATGGCGGGTGGACTTGGTGCCCAGGTTGTGCTTCTCCATCTCTGCCAGCAGGGAGCCCTGCTGGTATCGCTTGGGGGGCTGGGTCTGTTTTTTCACCTTTTTGAGGTCCTCGACGCTCACGGTGGCCCCCTCCTCCAGCTGCAGCCATCGCTCGGCCTGCGGATAGTAATCGTAGATGGCCCGCCAGTTCTCCTCCAGCATCTCGTAGCCTTCGGCCTCGAATGTTTCTCCCTGCACGTCAATCTCCGCCGTGGACACGGCAGCCCTCGCGTTCTCGGTGAGGGTGGCCAGGAAGCGCCGCACAATCAGGTCGTAAATCCTCCATTCCTGCTTGTTCAGCTTCTTTCCGTCTGCCTCTCCCACCGGATGGATAGGTGGATGGTCCTTGCTCATGGTCTTGCCCCGGGTGGGATGGGAGCGTCGCTTGCTCCGCACCCGGTGAACCTCCGGGCCGAACGAACCGGCCAGTTTGTCCAGAATCCCGTCCATGTTCATCCCCGGGGGATACACCGTGTTGTCGGTTCGGGGATACGATATGTACCCGCGCATGTACAGCGATTCCGCGGTCCGCATGGCGGAGGCCGCAGTGAAGCCGTAGCGGGAGGCCTCCCGCAGAAAAGAGGTGGTGTTGAAGGGGGCGGGAGGAAATTCCTCTTTTTCTTCCCGCTTATAGGACAGGACTGTGCCCTCAGATGCATCTCTTATCTTTTGGTAGATGGCCTCCGCTTCCTCCTTCTTCCAGAACTTGCCGCGGGCGTGGAGGGCGGTAAACTCGTGCTCTCCGTGGCGCATGGATGCCTGCAGCAGCCAGTAGGGGGTGGGGGTAAAGGCCCCGATTTCTTTCTCCCGGCTCACAATCAGGGCCAGAGTGGGGGTCTGCACCCGCCCCACCGATAAAAAATCCCGGCCCAGCTGCTTGGAGGCCAGGGAGATGAAGCGGGTGAGGGTGGCTCCCCAGGCCAGGTCGATGATCTGC
>DSCA01000079.1 GCA_011049295.1 Thermoplasmatales archaeon | reverse complement strand
GCCACGCCCTCCCCCACATCCCCCAGCAGGGACGGGTTGTCTTCATCTCCTCCCAACTGGCCTTCAAGGGCTCATCCCACGGCACCGACTATGCCGCCTCCAAGGCGGGCATGCTGGGCATGGCCCGGAGCCTGGCCCGGGAGCTGGCCCCCCGCCACATCACGGTCAACGTGGTGGCCCCGGGCACCATCGACACCGACATGATAGGCGGCTACACTCCCGAAAAAAAGAGGGAGCGGGCCTCCCTGGTCCCCCTGGGCCGGCTGGGCACCCCGCAGGACGTGGCCTACGCCTGCCTGTTCCTGGCATCGCCCTGGGCCGACTACATCACGGGGGAGACCATCAACGTCAACGGCGGACTGTACATCCATTGAACCTTTTTAGAAAAAACATTCACGAAAACTACTTAACGGCGGGGGCGGATATTGCCTGTGGGGCATCGAGGCATATCATGAAGATTGCATGGTTCTCCGACACCTGGCTTCCAACCAGAGACGGCGTGGTCAACTCCCTGCTGTCCTTCAAGGAGGAGCTGGAGAGACGGGGGCACCAGATTTTTTTGTTTGTGCCCGGAGACCACACCCGCGACGACCGCCGGCAAAACATTTTTTACTACCGGGCCCGGCCCTTTCGCCCCTACCCTGCCTACCGCATGCCGCCCCTCCGCAGCCTGCTCTCCCCCCACACCCGCCGCCTCCTGGCGGCCATCCAGCCGGACCTCGTCCACGCCCATTCCCCCGGGGTCACGGGGCTGCACGGCCTCCTGGCCGCCCGCCGCCAGCATCTCCCCTACCTGTTCACCTATCACACCTTCCTGCAGGACTCCGTGTACCTGGTGACCGCCACCCCCCTGGGGCAGCAAGTGGTACGCCGCCTCCTCCTGGCCTACCTGAAATGGTTTTTCGGACAGTGCACCGCAGTGGTGGTCCCCAGCCAAGCGGCCCGGGAGGAGCTGGCCCCGCTCATCTCCGTTCCCCTCCGGGTGGTGCCCACGGGCGTTGATGTGGAGCGATTCGCCGCCGGCGACGGGTCACGGGCTCGCCGCAGGCTGGGCCTGAACGACCGGCCCCTGGTTCTGCACGTGGGGCGGGTGGTGAGGGAGAAAAATCTGGACCACCTGCTGGCCGCCGCTCCCCTGGTCCTGGCCTCTGTTCCCCACGCCCGATTCGTGGTGGTGGGCACCGGTCCCTATCTGGAGGAGCTCCGGCAGAAGGCGCAACGGCAGGGGCTGGCCGAGCACGTCCTGTTCACCGGGTTCGTGGAGGAGGAGGACCTCCCCCACTACTATGCCGCCGCCGACGTGTTTGCCTTTCCCTCCACCTACGAGACGCAGGGCATCGTGGCCCTGGAGGCCATGGCCGCCGGCACCCCGGTGGTGGCCGCCCGCTCCCGCTCCCTCCCCGAGCTGGTGGAGGAGGGCCGCACCGGCTTCCTTTTCGAGCCCCGCCTCCCCGCCGACCTGGCAGACAAACTGGTACAGACCCTCCGCAACCCAAGCATGGCTGATGCCGCCCGTCGCACCGCCGGCCGGTATTCACAGCAGCGGTGCACGGACCGCCTGATGGAAGTGTACGAGGAGTTCATATGACGGTCACCGCCACCCTCCGCCTGGAATACGCCAGCCCCGACGAGGCAGAGCGCATAGCCCGGACTCTGGCCCCTGACAACCAGGGCTACATCCAGGTCACAGTCTCCGGGAACGTCATCCTGGCCACGGCCACCGCATCCACCGCAGGCTCCCTGCGCCACACCCTAGACGACTTCCTGGCCTGCCTGTCCCTGGCGGAGCGCACCGGGGAAGTACTTAAATAAAGCAGAGTCTATTGCGCTGTAATGGAGTACGACCTCACGGTCACCTATACCCTGAGCAAGCCGGCCGCCGACCTGCAGGATTTCCTGAGCGCCTTCGTGGACGATGCACACCGGGGCATTTTGCAGAAGGGAGCCCGGGAGGAGGGCGCCCGCATCACGGAATGGCGGCACCAGGGCGACGCCATCACCCTGCGCATCCTGTCCCGGGGAAGCATTCGCAGCCACCAGGCAGCAGTGCGGGTATACAAGGCCCTGAGCCAGCAGCTGGGCCAGGAGCACCACATCGGATTGCGGGACATGGCCCTCCACACCTACCGCATCACCATGGACCTGGAGGAGGAGCCCCAGGAGCCGGTCACCATCCCCTTCGCCCAGGTCACCATGGAAGGAAAACGGGTGCACCTGCTCATCAAAAACCGAGAGGAATCCTTTCTCCGGGACAACTACGTGGACCGCATGATCAACCGGGTGAGGGAGAAGGTGGAGGCCCAGCGCTACGCGGGCAAAAAAGAATACTGGGAGCTCATCTGGCAGTCCCCGGCCAAGCAGCCGGCCTGGCAGCAGGACCCCTCAGAGGAGCTGCAGCAGCGGGGATGGCTGGCCATGGGCACCACCAAGGGCAAGTGGTTCTACCGGCCCCCGGCGGCAGCCATCCTGCGGGCCATGGAGAACCTGGCCCTGGAGGAGGTGGTGCGGCCCCTGGGCTTTCAGGAGGTCGTCCAGCCCATGCACGTCTCCCTGGCCACCTGGCTGAAAACCGGCCATCTGGAGGGCATGCCGGGGGAAATCTACTACCTCAGCGAGCCCCAGACCCGGGACCCCCGGCAGTGGGAGAGGTTCGTCGACTTGGTGAAAATCACCCGGGAGGTGCCGGAGGAGGAGCTGCAGGCAAACCTCAAGGTGCCCCGGGCCGGGGTGTGCTACGCCCAGTGCCCCAACATCTATGCCTCCCTGGCCGGCAAGACCATTGCCGATGACTCCCTGCCCGTCCTCCTGTTCGACCGCTCCGTCCCCAGCGACCGCTACGAGTCGGGGGGCAGACACGGCATCGAGCGGGTGGACGAGTTCCACCGCATCGAGGTGCTGTACATCGGCACCCGGGAGCAGCTGCTGGACCTGCGGGAGCAGCTCACCCAGCGCTACCGGCACGTGTTCAACCACATCCTGGACCTGGAATGGCGGATGGCCAGGGTTGCCCCCTTCTACCTGCAGCAGGCGGGCATCGCCGGGGATGAGGAGGAGGCCGACCGGGGAACCATGGACTTCGAGGCCTGGCTTCCCTACCGGGGAGACCGGGAGCAGGAATGGCTGGAGATACAGAACATCTCCATCGTGGGCGACAAGTACACCCGGGCCTTCACCATCAAGGGGCAGAAGGCGGACCTGTGGTCGGGATGCAGCGGCATCGGGCTGGAGCGCTGGATGGTGGCCTTCCTGGCCCAGAAGGGACTGGACCCGGAGGGATGGCCAGATGGATTCAAAAGGTACTGTCCCTCCCTGCCCCCCATGACCGAATTCCTCTGAATAAGTTCCGGGTCCAGATAACCAGGGGCCTGGCCTACTTTGTGTTCTGGTACTGCCGACTTATTATACTAACTTGACTTTGTCAGATTAAATTTTTTTGAGATAGCTCTCAATTTTTCGGAACATTTTTTTGCTCTGTATTCTCTTGATAATATGGAGGGGATAGGGAATGAAGTTTACCCTATCGGTTG
>DSCA01000189.1 GCA_011049295.1 Thermoplasmatales archaeon | reverse complement strand
TTTACCGGACGGTTGGTGATGCCGATGCAGAGACGACCATTAACTACGTGAAAAACCACCATGTCCATCAGACCACATTGACTTCCTTCCGCCAGCCCTCCGCCTCATAGGAAGCCCCGCCATGAATGGCGGGGAGCACGTCACACATTAGCAAAACGGAGCGAGGGCGAGGTTACGTTTTTCCTACAGCAACCCGGCGGAGATGTCCTTGAGCTCGCGCTCGCAGTAGGCGCACTGGATGCGCAACGGCTTGCGCTGCTTGACGACGAAGCGGGGGGTGACCGGCTCCCTGGCGTTGGAGATGCAGTTGGGGTTGCCGCAGGTGACGATGCCCACGATTTCGTCGGGGATGCCCACCCTGTGTTTTTCCGCCACCTCGTAGTTGCGGATGATGTTGATGGTGGCGTCGGGGGCGATGAGGGCGATTTTGTCCACCTCCTCTGCCCGCAGCTCCCTGTTTTCTATTTTTACGATGTCCTTTTTTCCGGTCTTGCCCTCCACGTGCATGACCACGCTGACGATGGAGTCCCGCTCCTGCTCGGGGATGTCCAGAATCTTCAGCACCTTGAGGGCGGCGCCGGGGGTGATGTGGTCGATGACCGTGCCGTTTTTGATGGGCTGGACCTTCAGTTCCTTCATTTTATTCCTCCCAGCACCAGGGAGATGAGCGCCATTCTCACCGGAACCCCGTTGAAGGCCTGCCGGAAGTAGGCGGCCTGGGGCCTGCCGTCCACCTGGGAGTCTATTTCGTACACCCGGGGCAGGGGATGCATGACAATGACGTCTTCCTTAGCCATCTCCAGCAGGGGGAGGTCCACCTTGTAGATGCCCACCACCTTGTTGTATTCCTCGGGGTCGGGGAAGCGCTCCTTCTGGATGCGGGTCACGTACAGCACGTCCAGGTCGTCGATGACCGTCTCCAGCTGGGTTTCAAAGGATATGCGGGCTCCCATCTCCTGGCATTCCTCCACCACCTCGGAGGGCATCTGCAGCTGCTGGGGGGCGATGAACACGATGTCTGCCTGGAACAGAGACAGGGCGTAGGCCAGGGAATGCACGGTGCGGCCGTATTTGAGGTCGCCGATCAGGGCCACCCGGTTGTCGCTGATGGAGCCCTTTTCCTTGCGGATGGTGAACAGGTCCAGCAGGCACTGGGTGGGATGATGTCCGGCTCCGTCCCCGCCGTTGATGACCGGCACCTGGGCGAACTCCGCGGCCAGCCGGGCCGACCCCTCCTGGGGGTGGCGCATGGCGATGATGTCGCAGTACTGCTCGGCGGTGCGGATGGTGTCGGCCAGGGTTTCCCCCTTTTTCAGGGAGGTGGCATCGGGCTGGGCGAATCCCACCACTCCGCCTCCTAGCCGCTTCATGGCTGTTTCGAAGGACAGGCGGGTGCGGGTGGAGGGCTCAAAAAACAGGGAGGCCATGATTTTTCCCTGCATCAGGGTGTTCTGCTCTGTGCCCCGGGCCGCAGGGACCATGTCCTCGGCCCTGTCCAGCACGTGTAAAATTTCCTCTTTGGACAAGTCTTTAATGGAGACGATGTCCCTGCCCACAAACGTCATCGGTTCTATATTGACATGCCCTTAATAAACGTTGGTAACCATGACCGCCGGGCTTATAGATGGATGGCGATGCCATCCTGCAGAGAGGCCAGTTTGTCCTCCATGCTGTGCAGGATTTCGTTGGCCACCGCCACCACCATGTCCAGGTATTCCCCGGAGCACAGCAGTCTGCCGTCTCTGCCCAGCGGCACGTCCATCTCCTCGGTGCTGGCGATTTCCACCCGGATTTTGCTGCCCAGGGCCTTGATGCTGGAGTTTTTGAAGCCGCTCTGCCTGGCCACGTCCAGCAGGACCGTTGCCGCATCCAGGTCGGTGGTGGCCACATGGAAAATGGGGGGCTGGGCCATCAGCCACAGCTGGCCGCTCTCCGCCCGGGCCAGGGCCGTATGCACGGCGGCGACGTCCATGGGCTCTTCCCATTTTTCCAAAAAGCGGGCATCCGTCTTGTTTCCGATGGATGATACCTCGAGGAGCACGATTCTGCCCGCGCAGCTGCTGGTGGTGAAATAGTCCTCCCTGGCGTTGAGGGCCTCCAGCAGGGGTAGGGCCCGCCGGTCCACCTCGCCCTGGCCGATGGCTTGCTGCAGGGACTGCACAGCTGCCCGCTTGGCCTGGACAAAAGGCCGGTCACGCAGCTTCTCCGCCTCCTTTCCCAGCGACGTGATGATGTCCCGGAACTCTCCTCGCCGGATGGCCATGGTGCCTCCGATGCCCACCAGGATGCCGGCGATGGTGTCGTAGATGAGGTCCATCATGGTGTCTTCCAGGCTCACCTGGGCCTTGGGCCCCCCCACGATTATCAGGTCGGAGACGTACTCGCCGATTTCCCAGATGCCGCCCAGGGCGATGGTGAAGATGACGATGAAAAAGCCCACCATGAGCAGGTCCATCTTCAGCCCCTCCCAGTAGACATCCAGCACGTAGATGGTTATTAGGGCCAGAAATGCGATAATGGCCGAGGAAATAAAGTGGGCTACCTTGTCGTAGTAGGGAACGGAGTACAGCCCCAGCACCCCGCCCCACACGTGCATGGTCAGGGGAATGAGAATGAGCAGCTCCATCCCCCAGGGGAGAGATATCTTGAAGTTCCGATCCATAATCAGGGGGCTGAGGGCCAGAAAAAAAGAGAAAAAGCTGGCAAAGGCCCACACGTAGTCCTGTTTGGTCAGCGACCATATCCCCAGCAGTACTATGAATGCCTTGAGAACATGGGAAATGGCCACCCCGATTTTTTCCTTCTCCACACTAGTGTATCCAAAACGTCATTAAATGCTTTAAGATAAAGACGAGGGAAAAAGGGTCTGTCCTCCGCCTGTGCCCCCCACTCCCCTTTTTATTTGCTCAGGCTGATTTCCATTGACGAGACGTTGCGCTTGCCGCCTTCCTCGGACTCGATTTCCTCGGTGTCGATGCTGATTCCGGCCACGGTGACATCGGGCAGAAACTTGTTTCGGACGATTTCGGCGGCGTCAACCGCTCGAGAGATGGCTCGTCCCCGAGCTTTTAAGGTGACGCTCTTGGCTCCCTGCTCGAATTCAGTTATCACCGCAATCACGTAGCTCATCGGTGCCTTGTTTCCGACATAGACTATATTTTCTTCGTCCATCTAATATCACCGTCTCCCTCAATGCGCAAAGTTATTTAAATATTACTGTGCGAACGGCCATTAAATCGAAGATATAATCCTCGATACAATCCCCGATAATATCAACGATATAATCCACGAACGAAAAGGCGTATTTTGCCATCCATGCCGGGCTAGGCAAAAAACGTAAAGAATCTTATTCCTATGGGCCTTGATAATGACCTTGATGTTTATTCAGAATAGATGAGGCAGGTGTTTGGACATGTTTTTATAAAAATGAGAAATTCTGAACTTTTAATACCCAAGTTTGACACTTTTGTACACTAATTTTGCCGGGAAAATTAGTTTGACAGTTGCTCCACGGCGGCCGCCGTGGAGCCCATTTCGTCACCCAAACGGGTGATTGTGGGCTAAAATCACCT
>DSCA01000031.1 GCA_011049295.1 Thermoplasmatales archaeon | reverse complement strand
CCGATGCAGAGACGACCATTAACTACGTGAAAAACCACCATGTCCATCAGACCACATTGACTTCCTTCCGCCAGCCCTCCGCCTCATAGGAAGCCCCGCCATTCATGGCGGGGAGCACGTCACCATGGGCTTTTTGGTGGCATATGGAATTTTTTTTAAACAACGACGGGATGCATGACCATGTGGGACCGGATATACAGCCATTTCAGGGGCTCGCCGGCCCAGCGACAGGTGGTAGAGATGCTGCTGCGCTACGGCCTGCGGGTGGCGGAAAACCGGCTGTACTGCGGGGACATCGAGCTGTCCCTGTCCAAGGTGGCCCGGGCGGCGGAGGTGGACCGGCGGGCGGTGATGAGCGCAGTGGCCGCCATCTGGAGGGACGAGGGGCTGCGCCGCATCTTTGCCGGTCTTCAGCCCACCTGCAACCTCACCCAGATGGCCTCCGCCCTGGGCTGGGGGGTGGTGGAGATCATCCCCGTGGACGCCTCCCAGCCGGGCATCCTGGCCGCCGTTTCCGCCCTTCTGGCAGCCGAGGACATCAGCATCCGCCAGGCCATCGTGGACGACGTGCAGCTGGCCGAGCAGCCCCGGCTGTACATCGTCACCGAGGCGCCGCTTCCGGGCCGCCTGCTGGCCTCCATTCGGGAAAGCCCCGGGGTGAAGGCCGTGGTGGCATATTAGAGCCCCCTGGACCCTCGCAGTCTATGGAAGCGCGCCGGCATGCGGCGAATACAAAAATAAAAATACGCAAAGGTCATTAGTGTCATCATATGAAAGCGGTTGTCCTGGCGGCGGGAGAGGGACGCAGGCTGTACCCCTTTACCGACGACCGGCCCAAGGTGATGCTGCCCATCGCCAACCGGCCCATCATGGAGTACGTCATCGAGGCCCTGGCCGCCAACAACATCAGAGACATCGTGGTGGTCACCGGGTACAAGGAAGAGACGGTCAGAAATTACTTCGGAGACGGCCGGGCGTGGAAGGTAAACCTCACCTACGTGACCCAGGAGAAACAGATTGGAACCGGCCATGCTCTCCTGCAGGCTGCGTCCTCCATCGACGGCCCCTTTCTGGCCCTGGCGGGAGACAACATCGTGGACGCCCAGAGCCTCTCCGCGCTCATTGACAGCCAGCAGGACACGGCGGTGCTCATCGAGGAGAGCTCCTCGCCCTCCAAGTACGGGGTGGTACAGCTGCGGCAGGGCCGGATTACGGCCATCGTGGAAAAGCCCCCTCAGGCGGAAACCAATCTCATCTCCACCGGCATATACCGGTTCCAGCCCTCCATTTTTTCCCGCATCGAAGACCTCCTTCAGGAGGGAAAACCCCACCTCACCGACGTGGTATGCCAGCAGGCACAGGACGGAGAGCAGGTGGGCGCAGCCACCGGCACCGGCACCTGGATGGACGTGGTGTATCCGTGGGACATGTTGCAGGTCAACGCGCAGGCCCTGCGGGCGGCGGCCCCCCGGCGCGCCGGCACCCTGGAGGACCCGGTGACCATTCGGGGCAACGTCCGTATCGGCGACCACACCGTCATCCGGTCCGGGAGCTACATCGTGGGGCCGGCGGTCATCGGCGAGGGATGCGAAATCGGCCCCCACGTATGCATTTTCCCGGGCACCAGCATAGGCGACAACGTGGTCATCTATCCCTACACCGACGTGCGCTTCTCGGTGGTTATGGCCGGGGTCACCATCGGCTCGCATACCCATGTTTCCCACTCCGTCATTGGAGCCGGCACCGCCATGGGCTCCCATTTCACCGCCCGTCACGGCACCGGATTCATGGAGGTGGAGAACGTGCTGCACACGGTGGGCGATGCCGGGGTCTTCATCGGTGACGACTGCACCGTCGACGACCAGGTGACCGTGGAGCCGGCCGTGGCCATCGGCCACCGCTCCCACCTGGGCTCCGGCGCCGTGGTGAGAAAAACGCTTCCCCCGGAGAGCAACGTGATGTGATGTGCGGCATAATCGGGTACACCGGTTTTCGGGAGGCCTCCGCCGTGGTCATGGAGTGCCTGCAGCGGCTGGAATACCGCGGCTATGACTCGGCGGGACTGGCCGTGGTGGGGGGCCAACTGCACCTGTTCAAAAAAGTGGGTACCATCGGCGACCTGGCCGCCGACGTACCGGACATGCAGGGCGGCACGGCCATCGGCCACACCCGGTGGGCGACACACGGCGAGGTGACCCTGGCCAACGCCCACCCCCACACCGACTGCCGCCGGGAAATAGCGGTGGCCCACAACGGAATCATAGAGAACTTCCAGAAGCTCCGCCAAGAGCTGCAGAGAGCCGGCCACACCTTTGCATCGGAGACGGACACCGAGGTGGTGGCCCACCTCATCGAGGATGCCTACGAGGGCAGCCTCCCCCAGGCGGTGGCCGCCGCCCTGAAAAAAATCGAGGGTTCCTACGCTCTGGTGGCGGTGGCCAGAGAGGAGCCCGGCCTCATGGTGGCGGCCCGCCGGGAAAGCCCCCTGGTGGTGGGCATGGGGGACCGGGAGCAGTTCGTGGCCTCCGACGTGCCCGCCTTCCTGCCGTTCACCAAGCGGGTCATCTACGTGGAGGACGGCGACCTGGTGGTGGTGCGCCCCGACTCGGTGCAGATTCTGGACCCGGCGGGCCGCCAGGCGGACAGGGAGGAGTGCCTCATCACCTGGGACGTGGAGGACGCACAGAAGGCGGGCTACGAGCACTTCATGCTCAAGGAGATACACGAGCAGCCCATCTCCATCGCTCACACCCTGCGGGGACGGCTGTCCGAAATAGAGCCCCAGGTGCTCCTGGAGGAGGCAGACCTGGGGGAGACAGACTCCCTGGCCATCGTGGCCTGCGGCACGTCCTGCTACGCCGGCATGGTGGGGGCCTACATCATGGAGCAGCTGGCGTCCATACCCGTTGCCACGGCGCTGTCCTCCGAATACCGCTACTTCGGCCAGAAGAGGGGCACCGTCATCGGGGTGACCCAGTCCGGTGAAACCGCGGACACCCTGGGGGCGCTGCGGGCGGCTCAGAGACACGGATGCCGGACCATGGCCATCACCAACGTGGCGGGGAGCACCGCCACCCGGATAGCCGACGCCACCATTCTGACCAGATGCGGCCCGGAGATAGGAGTGGCGGCCACCAAGACCTTCACCTCGCAGGTGGCCGTGCTGGTCCTGCTGGCCCTCAAGATGGGCCTGAGCAGCGGAGTCCTGCAGACCGACGCCGTGCGGGGCTACGTGTCGGCCCTCCGCCACCTCCCCTCCGCCGTCACCAGGGTCCTGGACCGGGAAGAGCACCTCCGGCAGGTGGCCCAGACTCTGGCCTCCTCCCGTTACCTGTTCTTCATCGGCCGGGGCATCCACCATCCCCTGGCCCTGGAGGGAGCACTGAAAATGAAGGAGATATCCTACCTCCACGCAGAGGGTTTCGCCGCCGGAGAGCTCAAACACGGCCCCTTCGCCCTGCTCACGCCGGAGACCCCGGTCATCGCCCTGGTGGACGACGACCCGGTCAGAGACAAGATGCTCACCAACATCGGGGAGATAAAGGCCCGGAAATCCCCGGTCATAGCCGTCGCCCCGGACCACGACGCCGAGAT
>DSCA01000196.1 GCA_011049295.1 Thermoplasmatales archaeon | reverse complement strand
CCCCTCCACCTCTCCCCGCCCCCTGCCGCTTTTTCTCCATAACGCATGGAAAAGTTAATAAGTCCTGGCCCAATAACGAACTGGTGAAAATATGGCTATGGGGTTTATTCTTATCTCCACAGCACCGGCCCGCGAGCACGAGGTGTACAGCGAACTTCTCAAGATAGAGGAGATCGTGGAGCTGCACCCGCTCTTCGGTGAATACGACCTTATAGCCAAGGTGGAGGCAGAAGACTTCGACAAACTGGGAGAAATCGTGGTGGACAAGATTCGCTCCATACCGGGCGTCGCAGATACCAAGACCCTCACCGGAACCAAATTTTAAGGAGGAAATAAAATGGACTATTGGCTGCAACTGTTTGTGAGCATGTTGATGCTGGTGTTTGCCATCGGCTCGATTATCGCGGGGCTGTTTACGGCCTACTTCGGCTCCGGCAAAAGCCGGGCCATAGGAGGCATACTGCTGCTCATCGGCCTCATCGTGGCCCTGGTGTTCTACAACTACAGCACCGGCGACCTCTTCGGCTCAGCCGAATGGCACTGGGAAACCGTCAAATACGGTATCTCCGCGGTCATCGGAGCCGTCATCGGTGCCCTGGTGGCCCTGGGAGTGTTCCTGGCCGGCATCATGAAGGCCTAATACCGGCAGCATCTCTCCCGCTCACCGGCACAACTACAAATAGCCCCCGCTCATAGTAATGGACATGGGCGACTACCACACACTGGTTGAGAGGCTCCGCCCACAGCGGCGCCTGGCCATAGCGTTTTCCGGAGGCATCGACAGCAGCCTGGTGGCCCGGGCGGCCGTGGACGCCGGAATCGATGCCCTGGCCATCACCGTGGACGGACCCCTTTTTTCCCGCCGGAGCATGGCCCAGGCAGCCGAGGTGGCACAGGAAATCGGCATTTCTCAAGTGGTGGTGACCACAGACTATCTCCCTTTGGAGCAGAGCCCGCAGCGCTGCCATCACTGCAAGGCCGTGTTGGCCCGGATATGGAAGCAGACCGCCCGGGAGCACGGCTACGGACGGGTGGCGGACGGGGTGACCGGCGCCGAGCTGGCTGACCCCCGTCTTCCCGGAGCCCGGGCGGCCGGCCAGGCGGGCATCTGGCATCCGCTGGCGGAGGCCGGCATGGAGGAGGACGACATCCGGGGGACGGCCCGCCGGCTGGGACTGAGCACGTGGAAAGCCCCCGGTGAATCCTGCCTGGCCTCCCGTGTTGCCTTTGGCGAGCCGGTCACCCGGGGCAAACTGCACATGGTGGAGGCGGCGGAGGACCACCTCCATTCCCTCATCGGCTCCGGGGTGGTGCGGGTGCGTCTGCACGGCGGGCTGGCCCGCATCGAGGTTGACCCGGATGATTTCTCTACCCTGCTGCACCATCGGACCTCGATTGCCCGCACACTTCTCAAGCTGGGATTTGACCAGGTCACGCTGGACCTGCAGGGGTACCGCAGCGGCAGCATGCACGTCTCCCGTCAGGGGCCATAGCCCTACCCGGGGGCCATTCCCCGGAACAATGCCATGGACAGGACGGTGACCAGGCTGAAAAAAACCACCGCCGTGGGCAGGGACTGCCCCAGCCGATGGAGGTAGGCCACACGGTCGTCCCCCTCGTCGATGCCGTTGGCAAACCGGACCAGCAGAAACACCAGCTGGAAGAGATAGATGCCCACCACCAGCACAAACCAGTGGGGCTGCACGTCATAGGAAAAGTGGCCCACGCCGGAGACAACGGCGGCATCCGGCAGGCTGCCCGTCTCCGTGCCTCCCAGCACCGTGGCTATGAGCTCGGTAATTCCCAGGGTCACACCGGCGATGAGGGGAGCGAAGACGGTGGCCGTGGACTGGAGGGAGGAGGTGAGGGTGCCCAGCGAATTTTTTATGCCCCGCTCCACATCCTGCAGCTGTTTCAGATGGTCGGCAATCTTGACGATGGCCCTCCCCGCCGCCCGGTGGCTCTTCTTCACTCCCTCCGCCAGCAGCCCCATCACCGCCCGGATGCGGTCGGAATGGACGTGCTGCAGGGAGCCGTAGGTGTCATCAAACAGGGCTCCCCGGAGGTCGGTGCGCAGGGACACCAGGTTGAAGGAGGTGCGAGCAAAAACCTCGCCCATCTCCGAGCCGGCCAGGGTGCGCCCTGCATGATGAAAGGCCTCCTCCGCCGGCTTGCCCTCCCCAATGCGCTTGCCGATGACGTACAGCGAGTCGCCGAACTCCTCCTCCATGCTCCTGACCCGGTCCCGCACTCGGCTGTAGGCGGCGTAGGTGCGCCGGCAGTACAGGGCAACGGCGGCGGTTATCCCCCACAGCAGAAACAGGGTGGGGGGAAGGGAGTCCAGCAGCCACAAATCGAGGGCTGCACGGGGCATGGCCAGCATCACCACTCCGGGAAGGGCCAGGATGCCGCCGGCCAGAGCGGCCACCAGCGCATTCAGGCGCCTGTCCACACCTGCCACCCCGGGATGGTGGGGGGGTATGGTCGGGGGGCTGAAGGTGGCCGGTCGCCTGAGCAGCACGCGGCGCATGTAGAGGCCCAGACCCAGCGGCAGCAGGATGTTGTACAGGAGAAATATTTGAACGACGGAAAGCCGCATCCCCACCAGGGAGGCAGCGGGCAGCATGGCGATGAGGGCCAGGGGAACCATCACCCCGATGGCGTAGATGACCAGGGTGGGCTGGTGGAGGCGGCGGGCGAAGGAGGACATGTTGTTTCTGGTGCCGTCCATAACCACGTCCAGCGACCGGTCCAGGGTCTGGATGCGCTGCCCCTCGCTTTCCTCCCTCACCGCACTTCTAATAAGGTGAAGGGCCCGCTGCAGGTGGTCGCTCCACGCCTTCCAGCGCCGGGCGAAGGCGGTAACCGCGTCGTCGATGCCCCGGTACACCCGCACCTCCAGGTCCCAGAGGAGTTTGCGCAGGTCTCTGCCCAGCGAGGTGTGGGATTGGCGGGCCGCAAACCGCAGGCCGTCTTCCAGGTTGGGGATGAGCTTGAGGTACATGACCACGTAGCTGAGAACCTCCGGGATGTCTCCCAGGGAGTGTATCTTCATGGAGCGGGCTCTGGTCTTGGGGTATTCGCTCAGCACCTGCAGGGTGGCCAGGGGCAGGCCCAGGGTGATGCCCACCAGCAGAACCACGGTCAGGGCCCCCATGTCCCCCGGGGAAAAGCCGTAGAGGGCCAGCACCGCCGCATCCAAGACCAGGGCGGTCGCCAGCGCCAGCAGGGCCCCGGCGTAGGAGAGGAGAAGCACCTGGTGGGGCTCCACCTCCAGTCCGGTGAAGTTCAGGGCCTCCCGGAATTCCGGGGATACGGCCCCTCGCGCCCTCCGTCGGAAGGCCCGCCGGTCTCCGGTCAGCCAGGAGAAATATCTGTCGGCGCCGCGGGCCAGCCTCTCAAACCAGTGGCTCACGCTATCCGCCCCGCGTATTCCCGGAACCAGCGCCTCCATCGCCTCTCTATCTCCGGGTAGTCCGGCTGGCCGTGCTCCTGCCTGCTTTCCTCGGTCAGCATCCAGAAGGCATTGTTGGCATCCCGCACCGCCTCCGCCTCCACCAGGTGAGGCTTTCGCTCCGCCTGGCGTACCATGGTCTCCCTCATCCGTGTCCGCAGGGCCACGTTTTCTATGGCCTGCTCCATGCTCATTCCCCATTCCCGGGCAATACGGCCCAGAACCTCAGACT
>DSCA01000037.1 GCA_011049295.1 Thermoplasmatales archaeon | reverse complement strand
TGAGGCGGAGCGGGTGAAGTATTTTATTAAAGACGCGGTGGAGGAGTGGGGCGTCCGGTATGTGATGCTGGTGGGGGGGCGGAACGGCGGTCTGCTGGAGGAGAAGTGGTGGTGCCCGGTACGCTATTCTCATCTGGATGACAACAGCAACTTCGAGAGCAGCTACCTCAGCGACCTGTACTTTGGTGACCTGTACAAATATGACGGCGAAGACATCGTGTTTGCCGACTGGGACAGCAACGGCAACGGGGTGTTTGCCGAATGGCGAATGATGAGCAAGGACATTCTGGATCTCTATCCCGACGTGTATGTGGGCCGGCTGGCCTGCCGCAACTCCTACGAGGTGGAGGTCATGGTGGACAAGATCATCACCTACGAGACCACCGCTGCCGGCCAATCATGGTTTAATACCTTTGTGGGGGTGGGCGGAGACACCTATCCCAGCGAGGACGACCCCTACTACGAGGGCGAGCTGGCCACCCAGGCTGCCTTTGACTACCTGGAGGGATTCGAATTCGTTCCCCTGTGGACATCCAATGGAGAGCTCACCGGACCCCAGGACGTCATCGACGCGGTCAGCCGGGGCTGCGGCTTTTTGCATTTCTCCGGGCACGGAAACCCCATGGCTTGGTCCAACCATCCGCCCCATGACGAGGAAACCTGGATTGACGGCCTGGGGGTGGGCGACATGCGCAAGCTGTCCAACGACGGCATGTATCCGGTGTGCATCGTGGGCGGCTGCCACAACAACCAGTTCAACGTCAGCCTGCTCAACCTGCTCAAGATATACGAGGGATTCGAGCAATGGAAACATTACATCTGGTATGGGGAGATGAGCCCCGAGAGCTGGGGGTGGTGGCTGGCCCGCAAGACGGGCGGCGGCAGCATCGCCACCATTGCCAACACCGGACTGGGCTATGGCCAGCCGGGAGAGAGCTGCCTGGAGCGCCGGGGCCGCTACATGGAATTGATGTTCTTCAGGAGCTACGCCGAGGGAAAAACGGTGCTGGGGGAAACCCACGGCTCGGACCTCACCTACTACCTCCACAAGTTTCCTCCCATGGAGGACCGCATCGACTGTAAAATCGTTCAGCAGTGGGCGCTGCTGGGTGACCCCTCCCTCCAGATTGGCGGATACTAGAGGGCCAGCAGCACTGCCAGAATAGTGAGGAGCGCCGCCGGCGGCAGCATGAGTTTATAGAGGGCACCCAGATGCGGCTTGAAGTAGTCGTAGCTGACCACCACGCACAGGTGCAGCGGTGAAATCAGGTATCCCATGAAAGAGGAAATGTACAGCAGGCTCACTAGGGCCACGTCTCCGTCAATCATGGGGGCCAGCATGGAGTACAGCAGGGGGATGGCGGCCATGTTGTGTGCGGTGAGCACCCCGATGGCAAAGGAAAGCAGGGGAATGATGAGAAGTGCGGGAATGGAGGCCTGCTGCAGGTAGTGGGCCACCGCCTCGGTCACTCCGGATGCGTAGGCCATGTTGCGGTACAGCATGATGCCCAGGACGGCGACGGCCAGGCTGGGGGACAGCCCCCTCTTCAGCATGCCTCCCGCATCCCTACCCCGGTGCAGCAGTAGCGACAACCCGATGCCGGTGGGGAGGGCCACCAGAAAGGCGATGTTCAGCTCCATACGCGTGGACAGCACGAAGGTCAGAACGATGGTGGCCAGCAGCGGGGTGATGTTCACCAGCGTTTCCCTGAGGATAGTGGAGCGGTTTTTGGGCGGGACAAACTCTCGTTCCGCCCTGGAGGACAGGCGGATGACATAGGCCAGGCCCACCAGGATGGTCACCAGAAAAATGGGGGTCTGCAGGGCAATCAGCCTGTTGATGTGCACCTCCGATACCTGGGACATCACCACCAGGGCCGTGGACAGCGGAAACACCAGAAAACCGATGTGCCGGAACCACAGATTGATGAAGGTTCGCCCCTCCGGGGTCACCTGCAATTTTTTCCCCTGCACCTCCACCATGGGGGCGGACAGCAGTGCCCCCCCCGGAATGGGCAGCAGCCCGAAGATGAAGGGAATGGTGGCCAGCATGCCCCGGGGAGGGATGACCCTCTTGAGGTGGTCGATGACCAGGGGTATCTGGCCGCTTTCCTGCAGCACGGTGGCCAGCACCTTGATGAGAAGCACGATGACGGCCAGGGTGGCCACCCGCCAGTCGGTGATCGTCTCCCAGAGCACCCGGGGCACCTCCCGGGGGGCGGACAGCAGCCCCAGCAGGAAGGCGCCACCCAGCATGGCTAGGCCGAAATTCTTCCGGTTGGCCACCAGCACTATAATCACCGAGAAGGACAGCACCAGGGCGGCCACGGACAGCAGGTCACTCATAGCATACGCTCCCTTCCCCCGCCCAGCAGCACCACCCGTGAGCGGGGCCTCTCCGCCAGCACCCGGTAGCCCAGGTGATTGGCCAGATGCTCGCCGAAGCGCCTGACATCGGCATGGCTGGGCATGTGGTCCATGGTCAGGCGTTGCCGGGAATACCCCACGTGTACGTATCCCTTGGGCTCCACGAACCAGGGCTCCGCCCGGGAGTCCAGGGCGGCATATTCCCTCTCGTGGCCCAGGTTCCAGCCGTCCACCAGGGTGTGGCGGATGACCGTCCGGGTGCCCAGGGAGGGAAGCAGCTGGAGGGTTTCCATGAGCCGCTCCCAGCCGTCCGGAACCAGGGGGCAGCACAGCCGCCGGTATATTTCTTTGGTGGGGGCGCAGACCGATACGTACAGTTGGGTGGGCAGGACATCCATGGTGGCCAGCACCCGGGGCATGGTTCCATTGGTGACCAGAAAGGTGGTCATGCCCCGGCGGTGGCACCTCTCAAAAAAGTCACTCAGAAAGGGATACAGCGTGGGCTCGCCGGTCAACGAGCAGGCCACGTGTTTGGGGTCCCGCGCCTCCTCCCAGCGCTCCGGACTGCAGCGCTGATCGCCCTTAAATCCGGACACCAGGCGCTGATGGGCGGCCACGCAGCCCTCCAGCAGCTCGTCGGGGTCCATGGCCTCCGCGGGGGACAGAGCGGTGTCGGTGAAACCCTGGTAGCGCCAGCAGAACAGGCACTTCTGGGTGCACTGGTAGGCGGCGGGGGTCATCTGCAGGCAGCGGTGGCTCTCGATGCCGTAGAACGTTTGCTTGTAGCAGGGGGTGTTGAACAGCAGTGACTTGCGCAGCCAGTGGCAGTGCTTGACCGCCGCATGGTCGCCTATAACCTCGTATCCCTGTTTTTCGAATATACGCCGTATGTCCCCGGGCTGCGCGGCCATCTATGGTGGGATTGGGGAGAACTTAATAAATCTTGTCCGCCGGGCGGACCCCCGCTATAGGCAACTTTATAACGCCGGTTTTCTTATGTGTGCATGGAAAATCTGGAGGAGATTTCCCGGAAGATTGAGGCGCAGTTGAACGAGAAGGACCGACTGCGGGAGACCACCCTGAAGACCTGCCGGGACATCATCCGGCTGAGCCGTAAGAGCATCCGCAGCGTGCACAACGGCGAGGCAGAGCAGGCGGCGGAGATGGCGGCAGAGGCCGTGCAGCTGACCACCGAGCTGAAGGAGCAAATCGGGGACCACCCGGACCTGCTGACCGCGGGCTACATGGAAAACGCCTCCCAGGAGCTGGCCGAGGCCCACATGCTGCTGGCCATAGAGCAGGACCAGCCCTTCCCCGCACC
>DSCA01000033.1 GCA_011049295.1 Thermoplasmatales archaeon | reverse complement strand
GACATCGTGATGAAGGACAGGGTGTGTTGATTTTGAATTGCCTGACGCCACTTCCCGCTACAGTAATCGGTGGTTGAAACAAAAAATATGAGAGAAAATTCTCTAATGTGACAAAGTCAAAGTCAAGTTACCGTGTCTTTGATGAATTTCTTGTTATTCCATTGCAGGACTTTGCCATCCCATGGTTCTGGATCAAATTTGGGACAACATTCATCTGTGTCCATAGGGCCCACCTCCGACGAGAGATGGCTTGAAGAGTTTATAAATATTGCTGGTCCGTTATTTGTAGATGCCTCTTTATTCTGCATCATAATCTCCAATGCCTCACAATTGACAGGGGCGAGCTGTAGCAGCGGCATGGGAAAACGTATTGTGGAGAGTTAAAGTCATCATCGGTCTGGAAAACTCCGGCGGGGATTCACCCGGGTGTTTTCCGGCCGTTCCAAAAGATTATCACGCCTCGCCCGCAGCACTCCGATAATGTGGAAAGAAGGAGAAAAAGGTTTGGCTCTATTTGCCTTCTTCCTGGAGAATTGGCAGTTTGCTATTTGTTTTTGGCCGGCCTATAACCGCTGCCATTTGAAAAGTGCTGGCTATACCGTCTTATCACCGACCAGACCCATCAGATATTCCATCACCTGAGCTGGGTGCTGGTTCACCATATCCGTCTCCGAAAACGCCTTCACCATTTGGCTCTATCGGATGAAGTCCGCTACCATCAGGGTTTCCATCGCCCGAATTAGGTGCTGGTCCGTCGCCGGCTGCCATCACATTTCCAGCAATTCCAATCATTCCTACCACCAAACACGTTACTATTATCCTCTTCATGGTTAATCTCCTAAAGCATATATGCTCTTTTTACATAAATACCTTGTGAATCATTTATGGACTATTCTGGCCATCACCTCATACTATACTTTTAATCACCTGAATCACCCCGCTTGAAAACATTCTTTACTTAACCACAATGTTACTCACCATTTTCCCCAAAAGTGTCATTAATGCCCGATCCACGGCACCTTAAAAACTTAAAAGGAGGCAGAGGATAACTTTTTATGAAAAAGGTCATTGCCGGCTCGTCTTCTCCCACCCTGGCCCGCAATCTGGCGCAGGCGCTGAACGCGCCGCTGGCCGAAACCACCGTCAAGCGCTTTCCCGACGGCGAGGTGTACGTGCGCCTGCACGAGAGCATGGAGGAGGCGGTCATCGTGCAGAACACCTATCCGGACCACAACATCATCGAGTTGCTTTTTCTCCAGGACGCGGCCCGGCGGGCGGGTGCGGATACCGTCCGGGTGGTGGTTCCCTACTACGGCTACGGGCGCCAGGACCGGGTGTTTGAGGAAGGGGAGGCGGTGAGCGCAGCCAAGCTGGCCCGTCTCATCCAGCAGGATGCGGACAGCCTGGTCACCGTAGATCCCCACAAGGACTACATCACCGAATTTTTTGGCATCCCGGCCCATGCCTGCAGCGCGGTGCAGGAGATTGCCTCCTTTTTTGCCGGCAGGGTGGACATGGTGCTGGCTCCCGACCGGGGGGCTATGGACCGGGCTCAGGCCGCTGCCCGGGTCATCGGCTGTCCCCATGACTATCTGGAAAAAAAGCGCCTCAGCGGCAAGGAGGTGGAGATGCATCCCAAGGAGCTGGAGGTGGAGGGCGGGGCGGTGCTAATCATCGACGATATTATCTCTACCGGGGGGACCATGGCTGCTGCCATCAGGAGCCTGAAGGCCCAGGGGGCCAGCGCCGTCTATGCTGCCTGCTCCCACGGGCTGTTTGCTGGCGATGCCGTGGAGCGCATCACCGCTGCCGGCTGCGACGACATCGTAGCCACGGACACCGTAGAGTCAGCCTACAGCACCATCTCGGCAGCCCCGGCGGTGGCCGCCTGCCTCTAGAGGTCTTTTTTTCGGAACAGCCAGAGGACAGAGGTCAACGTTGCCCCCAGAAAGATAACCAGGGCGACTATGGACTGGGCTGGAGAAACCGGGCCCAGGGTGGAAAAGCCCATAATTTCTTTGGATAGTATTTCCATGGCAGCGTTGACGTTGTTGCTGGGAGACAGCAGATAGACCGCTTTGGCGGCTATCGGGGTGCCATTGCTGTGGCCAGCCAGTGCGTAAGCAAGATTAACCACGGGATAGAGCATGTTTAGCCCGAACCAGCCCACGATGAGGGAGGAGATGAGGGCGGTACCCGAGGTACTGGATGTGGTGGAAAACAGGAGGGAAAGAGATACGTAGCATGCAGCGCCCAGCAGAATTATCCCCAGGAATGCATAGGCCCGTCCCAGGTCTGCCACACCCGGATTTCCCAGCGTTACCGCTGCTATCAAATGGCCGATGGTAGCAATAGGTACGGTCACCGCGCAGATGACGGAAAAGATGCCCACAAATTTTCCCACAACCACCTCTGTCCTGGTGATGGGTTTTGACAACAGAAGCAAAAAGGATTTTCTGCTTTTTTCCCTTACGATGAGGTCATAAGAAAGGGCGATGGGGAGCAGGATGTAGAAAATATTGCTTAGGGAATGGGCATTGGCGATAACCTCCCGGAAAACGTCCGGGGTTTTGTAGTAGCACATAATGATGGTTGCCCCTAGAAACCCTGCCATGTAGAGCCCTCCCATGATAATGAGGCGCTTCGTTTTCAGGTAGGTATAGAACTCCTTGCGGGCCATGGTTGCTACCGCTGACAGAGACAGGTCCATAATCAATCGCCCTCCGTTAGCTGTAGAAAAATTTCTTCCAGGTCCGGAGTTGACTCCTCTACCCTTACAACCCGTCCCCCGGCTTTTACCACGGCGGTATTTATATCTGCGGCTAGCTCCTCGTTGCGGACAATGGCCGTGAGAATGTTATCTCTGGTTTCAACGTGCTCCACGCCGCTGATGCCTCGGACGGCGTCGATTATGTTCCGGTTGAGTGTAAGGCAGGTAACAGAAACGCGAATTCCTTTGTCCCTGGTTTCACGGACCAAGTCTTTAATGGTGTCCTTTCTGATGAGCTTTCCTTTGTTGATGATGGCCACCGTATCGCAAACCTGCTCTACTTCATGTAGTAGATGTGACGAGAGAATCAGCGTGATATGGCGTGCAGCCAGCGACTTGATAATCTCTCTTACCTCGTGGCTTGCCCGGGGGTCCAGACCGGATGTCGGCTCGTCAAGAATGAGCAGGTCCGGCTCGTTGATCAATGCCTGGGCGACGCCAAGCCGCTGGCGCATGCCGTGCGAGTATTCTCTAACTAGGGAATCTTTTCTGTCTGTTAATCCCACCAGCTGCAGCATATCGTGGATTTTTTCCTCTCGCTCTCGTTTTTCCATTCCGAAAAGACGACCATAGAACTCGAGGTGTTCATATCCGGTTAAGCTGTCGTATAGCCCCAGTTCTTCGGGCATAAAGCCGATTCTCCGCCGTGTCTCTCTGCCCTCGTCTGTCATGTCTTGGCCGAAGATGCGGATGCTTCCCACCGTGGGAAAAATAAACCCCATCAGCACGCTCATGGTGGTGGTCTTGCCCGCCCCGTTGGGTCCCAGCAGGGCGAATACCTCTCCCTCCTCCACGGTGAGACTGAGGTCGTTTACGGCCAGGAGCCGGCCGTAGCGCTTGGTCATGCCCCGTATCTCCACGACAGCCATGTGGTGAACAAGGCGCCCCTCCTTAAATATTTACTGCTTCCTCCGGATACAAAAACGTGCTGTGTGGCATGATTCTGAGAAAAGTACATGGCTCCTGCTATTACATGATTGAAATTCTTCTATAAGTCTCTCAATTTTTGGTATGACCAGAATTTCAATTTAGCTTCGTGATACATATG
>DSCA01000052.1 GCA_011049295.1 Thermoplasmatales archaeon | reverse complement strand
TCCGGCGCCCACCACCAGGGTCACCTCGTTTTCCTGCAGAAGACGGCTCAGGTCTTCCTCGTGGCTGCGCTGGTCGGCGGCCTCCACGTGGTAGGCGTTGATGCCGTGGCTGCGGGCCCTCTCCAGGGCGTAGGCGTCCCGGTTATCGCTGAGCACCGCGGTCACCTCGGCGTGTATCAGGCCGCTGTGGCAGGCGTCGATAATGGACTGCAGGTTGGTCCCCCGGCCGGAGGCCAGCACCCCGATGTTGAGCATGGTGATATATCCACCGGGCCTTTAAGGATTTGCCCCCCTCAGGCGCCGGCCATGATGCCTTTCACGTATTCCCGGGTTTTTTCATGCCGGGGGTTGCCGAACACCTCCTGGGCCTCCCCCGCCTCTATCACCTCGCCCATGTACATAACTATGACGTAGTCGGCCAGGCGCCGGGCCTGCCGCAGGATGTGGGTGACCATGACCATGGTGTATTTTTCTCTGAGGGACCTCAGGAGGTTCTCCACCTTTTGGGAGGACAGGGGGTCCAGGGCGGAGGTCACCTCGTCGCACAGGATAACCTCGGGTTCCACGGCCAGGGCCCGGGCGATGCACAGCCGCTGCTGCTGCCCCACAGACAGCCCGGCCGCCGGTGAGTCCAGCCGGTCCTCTACCTCCTCCCACAGGTGAGCCTGCCGCAGGCAGCGCTCCACCACCTCGTTCAGCTCCCCGCCCTTGGCCCGGCGGTGAATGCGGGGGCCGTAGGCCACGTTGTCGTAGATGGAGGCGGGCAGGGGGTAGGGCTTCTGGCCGATGAGACCCACCCGCCGCCTCAGCTCGAACACCGGCAGCCGGGACTGGTAGATGTCCTCACCCCCGATGACGATGTGCCCCCTCACCTGGACACCCTCCTTGATGTCGTGCAGCCGGTTCAGGGCCTTGAGCAGAGTGGTCTTGCCGCATCCGGAGGGGCCGATGATGGCAGTCAGCCGGTTCCGGGGGATGTCCACGGAGACGTTGTTCACAGCCACCACGTGGTGACGCCCTCCATAGGTGATGGTGAGATCCCGAATCTGGATTTCGCTTTCCATGTTACCGACCTCCTGGTATATATCGAGCAAAATAGTTCGTTACCAGGCGAGAGGCAACATTGAGCACCAGCACAATCACGATGAGCACGAAGGAGGCGGCATAGGCCTGCTCCCGCACCGAGGGGTAGAAGCTGCTGGCCTGCTGGAAAATCAGCACGGGCAGGGCGGTCACTCCCTCCAGCAGTCCGGAGGGCATGTTGTTGCCGGCCCCCGCCGTAAAAATCACGGAGGCCGCGTCGCCTATCCCCCGGCCCAGTCCGATGAGGACGCCGGTCGCGATGCCGGGGAGGGCATAGCGGATGACCACCTGGGAGTTTTCCCATCGGGTGGTGCCCAGGGCGTAGGAGGTCTCCTTGGCCATGGGGGGCACGGCCTGCACGGCGGCATCTGCATACCGGGCGATGATAGGTATCTCCAGCAGGGTGAGGGCGGCGATGCCCGCCAGCAGGGAGGCTCGCTGCTGCAGGGAGATGAGAATGGTGAGCACGAACATGCCGTACACTATGGAGGGGGTCCCCCACAGGGCGTCCAGCAGGTTGCGGATGGCCCCGGCTGTCCGCCGACTGGTGTAGTCGGACTGCAGGTAGAGAGCGATTCCCATGGCGATGCCTGAGGCCAGCAGGGTGGCGGGCAGCACCAGGTACAGGCTTCCCAGGATGGCGTGGACGAAGCCTCCCCCTCCCCCCAGCAGGTAGCGGGGCCCGGGCGGGGTGACCACCACCTCCGGCCGGGTGACCAGCACGTGCCCCCCCCGCAGCACGGTTACCCCGATGATGAGGAGCAGGGAGACCACCACCATGACCAGGGCCCCGTACATGGCGCACAGGGCCACCTGCTGCTCCAGGTGGCGGCGGTTCATATCTTCCACCTCGCCTGCAGCCTCTTTTCCACCCAGCGGGCCAGCAGATTGAACACGGTGACCACCACAAACAGGAACAGGGCAACGAAAACCAGCGCCGACTGCTCCAGGGGCAGAGACATCATCTCCCCGACACTGCTCACAATCAGGGAGGGCAGGGTCTGCCCGGCGGCGAATAGGGAGGGCATCTGGTTTTTCCCCCCTACCACCATGGCTACGGCCATGGTTTCCCCGAACGCCCGGCCGAATCCCAGCAGGATGGCCGACAGCATCCCCGGCCCCGCCGCCTTGAACAGCACCTTCCGGGTGGTCTCCCACCGGGTGGCCCCCATGGACAGCGATGCCTCCCGGAGCTCGATGGGCAGGGCCTGCAATGATTCATAGGAGAGGGAGATGGCAATGGGGAACACCATGACCGCCAGGATGAGGCCGGCGGTGAGTATGCACAGCCCCGTGGTCTCTACTCCCACCCAGGGCCCGATGTAGTCGGCCACCAGGGGCACGAACACCAGGAGGGCGCAGATTCCGAACACCACGGAGGGAATGCCGGCCAGCACCCCGATGAAGGAGGAGAACATCCGCCGCACCCGTCCCGGCGCATACTCGGACAGATACACGGCGCACAGCAGGGACACGGGAACGGCAATGAGCATGGCGATGAAGGTGACATAGAAGGTGCCCAGGATGACCGGGGCGAACCCGAACTGGCCGCGGGCCGGGTCCCAGTGGGAGGACAGCAGCACCTCGGTCAGCGAATACCCGGACAGCAGTGGCCGGGACTTGGCCAGCAGGAGCAGGAGCATCACCAGGAAGAGGACGGATATGCCCAGGGCGAGGGCCTGCATGCCCCGGCTGCTCACCGCCTCCTTCCGCATCCTCAGCCCGGCTGCATCCCGGGGCATCATGTCACCTCAGGTGCGCGTCCCCTGCTGGAGGTAGAGTCTCTCCTGCTCCAGCACGGCCGGGGGGAGCTCCACGTAGCCGTTTTCCGGTATCAGGGCCTGGCCGTCGTGCAGAATCCAGTGCGTGAAGTCATGGGCTTCTCCGGTGGGGGCGCCCCGGAACACCAGGTATTCGTTGCGGGCGGGCGGTGAGGGATAGGCGCCCCGTGACACGTTTTCCACAAACTGGTTTCGGCTTCCATAAAAGCTCTCCAGTGGGTCCAGCTGGCCGTTGCCGTCGGTGTCCAGGGGGACCGGCCGGATGCCGGCGGCGAAACCGCCGGTTTCCACGTTGTAGGCGTAGTTGATGTTGTTGAAACCGATGGCATTTTTGTTCCGGGCCACCCCGTTGGCCATGTTCATGTCGCCGTCGTAGTTGGCATCGGCTTTGCTCTGGAGGTCCGCCTGGGTGTAGTTACCCAGGTATTCGGCCCACACCTGGGCGGCCCCGGAGGCATCGGAGCGCCCCAGAACCACGATTCCGTCGTTGGAGAGCGAGGCTCCCACCACCTCCCCCCACCGGGTAACCTCTTTCATGAATATTTTGCGCAGGTCCTCCCGGGACAGTCCCTGCTGGGTTATCTGGGCCAGGGCCGGGTTGTTCTGGCTGATGGTGGCCACCACCGCGTCCTTGGCCACCGCCAGGTAAAACAGCCCCTGGTCCAGCTCTTCCTGCCGGATGGGGCGGGAAACCATGCCGATGTCCATTTGACCGGTGAGGACGTCCGACATGCCCTTTCCGGCTCCGCCCCCCGAAACCTCGATGCGCACGTCGTGGGTTTTCTGGTAGTCGTCCGCCCACACCACCATCATGGGGTACAGGGCCCAGGCCCCGGAGACGCGCAGGGTGGGCTGGGAGCTTCCCAGGCAGCCGGCGCCCAGGGTTGCCACCAGGAGACAGGAGACGGCCACCGCCGCCCCCTTTTTTGCACAGGGCGAAGGTATGCGTTTTTCATATGTGCTCATAACAATCAGCATAGTAAC
>DSCA01000097.1 GCA_011049295.1 Thermoplasmatales archaeon | reverse complement strand
ATTTTAGCCCACAATCACCCGTTTGGGTGACGAAATGGGCTCCACGGCGGCCGCCGTGGAGCAACTGTCAAACTAATTTTCCCGGCAAAATTAGTGTACAAACTGTCAAACTTGGGTTACAATTGATGTTTCAACAGATGGAGGATTAACATGGGATGCGACAGCACAGTCACCAAATAACATGATACTATGTGATGGTGATGACAATGAACTTGTATTGAGATTTAACTTGGTTACCGCTGATTCCACCCAAACACCAGAGTTTCGGGATTATGCAGTTCAAATCTTCACAATTGCGTAAAAACATCTCAATAATTTCAAGTTGCAGTTAACAACTCCGTAGCCCTCACGGTGACCCGTTGACATCGTCCACACCGCCTCAGTCTGCCAGAGGGATGAAACACTATTTTATTTTACCGGTAAATGCGGGTTCAAATCCCTCCCTCACAAAAGTATCAAAGTAATGATCCCCAACGGGAAGAGGGAAAACAAAAAAATTTCCAACAAAAAGAACACATGTCACCCCTTCCACGCAATAAATTGCGTGGCTTTTCCCTCAAGGGGAAGAAAACGCCTACCGGCGTTTTATACGGCCACGGCGATTCATCCCAGACCTAAAGGTCTGGGTTTTCTCGCTTAAAGTCCATAAAGAATTCCCCTATATTCAGAGCCATTTGACGTGTAAATTAAAGCCAAAATCCCGGCGGGAGCACTGTCCTTCCCATACTGTTTACAGGTAGAGTTCCAGCCAGTTCAGCAGCAGCAAAATGAGATTGAGACCGATGAAAAAAACGATGAAATAGACGATGTAGCGCACCGAGGTCACCAGTTGCCGGCGCACCGACCAGTCCGGGTTGTCGATGGTCTTGAAGGCCATGTAAAAGGCTACGCCGGCCAGGGCGCTCATCATGGCCAGCCGCTGGTTTTCTAGCAATCCAAAAAAGTAGTCTCCGGTTCCCAGCAGCACGATAATCATCAGGCAAAAAGACAGGAAGAGGAAAATAAACACACGGGGCAGAGCCCGGACGATTTTCTGCCCGAAGCTGTAGGTCTTCCTTTTGGCGGCCATTGGTACCTGGTAATCGGTGTCCGCTTATTAATCTTTAATTTTTTGGCCCTCTTTGGCCAGGATGCCCCGGGCGGCGATCATGCCGGTGGCCGCCGAGGCCACGATACCCCGGGAGACTCCCGCTCCGTCCCCGGCCACAAAGAACCCCGGGAGGGGGGTTTCCATGGCCTGGGTGACCTCGAAGCGCATGGAATAGAACTTTATCTCCGGCGCGTACAGGAGAGTCGAATCCTGGGCCACACCGGGTATCACCCGGGACAGATGGTCCAGTCCCTCCACGATGTCGGTGACCATACGGTGGGGCAGGGCCATGGTGATATCTCCGGGGGTGGCGGTGGTCAGGCTGGGCTTCACGTAGGATTTTTGAATGCGCTCCCGGGTGGACCGCCGTCCGGTGCGCAGGTCTCCCAGCCGCTGCACGATGGGCATGGTGCCGCCCAGCACCGTTGCCATGGAGGCGATGGACATGCCGTAGGCGGTGGTGTTCTCCTGGGGCTCGGTCAGCGTCACATTCACCAGGAAGGCAAAGTTGGTATTGGCGGATTTCCGCCCGATGGCCGAGTGCCCGTTGACCGATACATAGTCTCCGTAGTCCTCCATCACCACGAATCCCTCCGGGCAGACGCAGAAGGTGCGCACGAAGTCGTCATAGGTGGGGGTGTAGATACGAAATTTGGGATCCCATGCTTTCTGTACGATGTCCTCCATGACCATGGCTGGCACCTCCACCCGCACCCCGATGTCGATGGGCGCGTGCCTGGCGGGAATCCCCAGTTGTGCGGCCTGTCTGCTCAGCCAGTCCGCCCCCGAGCGTCCCGCCGCTGCCACCACGTAGTCGGCGGTGAGGTCTCCCCGGTCCGTATGCAGGGTGAACCTATCGTTCTTGCCAATTTCTTGCACCTCGGTTTCCAGGACAAAGGTTACCCCTTTCTTTTCCAGGTCCTGGTGCAGGGAGGAAATAACGGCCGGAAGTCGGTCTGAGCCGATGTGGCGCTGGGGGATGGGCACGAACTCGATGCCCTGCTGGGAGGCCCTTTTTTGCAGCTCCTGTACCTGGGTCCCGTACATTTTTTGGGGGGCTCCGTGAGTCAGAAAGATGCGGTCGATGGCCTCCACCAGTTCCTCCGGCTGGTCGGTGAACTCTGCCAGGTTGCCCCCGATGTCCGCCCGCAGGTTGAGCTTGCCGTCGGAGAGGCCGCCGGCTCCGCCCAGCCCGCACAGAATAGAGCAGGGCTGGCACCGGAAGCATTTGGTGTACTGGGTCATGGGGCACCGCCGCTGGTGGATGTCCTTTCCCTTGTCTATGACCACCACGTCGGAGATGCCGTGCTCCGATAGCTCGTGGGCGGCAAGCAGCCCTGCCGGTCCGGCTCCGATGACGGCCACCGTATTGTGCCGAGTCACGCTGCTAATCCTGGCAGCCTCTTAAATAGGTTTTTGTTCCGCAGGCAGAGGGAGGGCAGGGGGGATACTTTTATGTAATAGGTTGATTTAATAGGGACATGAAAGGCTGGCTTTCTCTTGTGCTGGTGGTAGCGGCTGCAGCGCTGCTGGGCGCTCCGGTGGCTACGGTTCCCCTGCTCCCGACCGATGTCGATGACCACGGGGCAGAGCAATCCGTGGACCAGATGACGGAAACCGTGGTTCGGGTGGCCCTGTATGACTGCGGATGGAACAACCGGCACTTTTACCAGATTTTCAACTACTCCTGGACCAGCCACAATCATACCTATCGCTTCCAGATGACCGTGGTGAATGCCGACGACGTACGGGGCCAGGGAAACGTGGCCTTCAGCCGGGATACCTTCGACCTTCTGCTGATTGGGGCCAGTGCCAGCTCCTACCTCGTGGACGGGGTGGATGCGGCCTGGCGAAACGCGGTGCATTCCTTTGTGGAAAACGGAGGCGGCTACGTGGGCATCTGCGGCGGGGCCAATGCCGCCACCCAGGGGTTTGAGCATCCCCGCAACCTGTTCCACCTGCGGGTCAACCAGGGCGTTCTGGGTCTGACCAACGTGTACATCAATGACTACTTCATGGGAGAATGGCAGTACCTGATAAAATTCGGTTTTGATGCCTTTTCCCGGGACTATGACAACCAGACCTATCCCTACTACATCAGCGTTAACACCAGCGTGGCTCATAGCGAGAGCAACCCCATTTTTTCTGTGTACCAGGGCCGCTACCGGGATATCACCTATGCCGGGGGGCCGGGCATGTATCCTGCGGACTCCGCCGACCAGCGCCTGGGCCCGGTGGTTCCCCTTCTCCTGTACAACGAGGAGCTCATGCACACCAAGCCCCTCCACTACTGGCGACCCACGGTGAGCGGCTGGGAAATATGGAAAAATGTGACCACCAACCTCTCCGGCACCTATGCTGGCACTGCCAGCATCTTCGGCCAGGGCAGAGTGGTGCTCTACGGTCCCCATCCCGAGCACCGGGTGGTGGTCAACGGTTCGGTGGAAGAATACCTGGGGCACGGTATTCCCAATTTCGCCGGTCCGGTCAAACGCTACGTGTTCAACTACTTCGGTCAGCGGCTGCCCGAGGACTACAACTGGTGGATTGTGCGGCGCAGTGCTGCCTGGGCCGGGGGCGTACCGGAAGCCGATTTGCCGCCTGTAGACTAGAGCTGGAGCCTATTGCAGCAGGCTGCCTCCCAGTCACTGTAGACCTATGGCTGCAGGGTGCCGAAGAATATCTGCCAGGCCAGGGCCGACTTGGCCACCAGGCTGAGCACGATGTACATTCGCTCGCCGTACAGGTAGTCCCTCCATCTCCAGACCTTCTTGT
>DSCA01000092.1 GCA_011049295.1 Thermoplasmatales archaeon | reverse complement strand
TGCCTGGCCTCCGGGTAGTCGGCCAGCTCTTCCACCCGGTCCTTTACTCCTTTTTTTATCTGGCCGCCGCATCCGCAGCGCCAGTTGGAGGCCGTTGCCTCCTGGAGTTCGTACTGCCGGTAGCAGGAGGTGCAGGCGGTCCGGTTGTATTTGCCCTCCGCCGGGGGAAAGCCCACGTTGAGCGCCACCCGCCGCCCCCCTCGCCTCAGCAGCGCCCTGCGGATTTCATCCCAGCTGATTTCCTGTACCTCCAGGCGGTTGAACTCCCTGGCCAGGCGGATGGGGCTGGGGGAGTGGCAGTCCGAGTTGGAGAGCAGGGTCACCTCCCGCAGCTCGGCGATGCGGTCCGCGTAGCTGCTGTCGGCGCTCAGCCCCAGCTCCAGAAAATGGATGGGGGCGCCCTGGTAGCACTCCTGCAGGGAGTGGTGGTAGGCATACAGGGCAGTCCAGGGGGTGAAGGCGTGGGCGGGCCCTATAAGGGCATTTACCTGGTCGGCGGCCTGAGCAATCTCCGCCCCGCTGAGCCCTATTTTGGGCCGGCCGTCCCGCTCCAGGTTGGGGGAGTGGGGAGCCAGAAGCAGGGAGAATGCCCGGGCTGAGTCCAGGGAGGGGAACAGGAGCAGGTGGTGTACCCGCCGCCGGTCCTCCACCTCTGTGGAGAGAACGAAGGAGGTCCCGTCCAGGACGTATACGCCGTTTTCCTGGCGGGCGTTCTGGGTAATCTCTTTTTGCCACTGGGGGTGGAGGCAGTCGCCGGTGGCCAGGAGGTGGATGCCCTTTTTGGCCGCCTGGGCGGCCAGGGTCTTGACGGTCATGCGGGGGGAGGTGGCACTGGAAAACCGGGAATGGATGTGGAGGTCGGCGTTGACCAGCATCGGTACTACATCTCGTGCCTGCTTTTAAATGGTTGGTAGGGGAGGGGGCGGGCCGCCTATGCCTCTTTGAATTTCGAGGCTGCCTGCTGGTAGTGGCGCAGGTTCTGGTCTGAGGACCGGGTCACCGATTCCAGGGCCTGGCGGAAGTGGCGCTCGTGTACCTTCAGCTTTTTGACTTTCTGGCTTTCCATGCTCCCGTCCCGGGCGATGTACTCGCGTATGGCGCCCATCACCGCCTCGTTGCATACGGCGGCGATGTCGGAGCCCACATAGCCCTCGGTCTGCTCGGCCAGCCGGTCCAGATCCACGTCTCCGGCCAGGGGCTTGTTCCGGGTGTGGATGGCAAATATCTCCCGGCGCGCCCCCCGGTCGGGGGCGGGCACCATGATGTGGCGGTCGAAGCGACCCGGGCGGAGCAGTGCCTGGTCGATGATGTCCGGCCGGTTGGTGGCGGCAATCACCGTCACGTCCCGCAGCTCCTCCAGGCCGTCCAGCTCGGTGAGCAGCTGGCTGATCACCCTTTCTGTCACGTGGGAGTCGGCGCTGCCCCCCCGGGTGGGGGTGATGGCGTCCAGCTCGTCGAAGAATATGATGCAGGGAGCCGCCTGGCGGGCCTTGCGGAAGGTTTCGCGGACCGCCTTTTCGCTCTCTCCCACCCATTTGGAGAGGAACTCCGGTCCCTTGACGCTGATGAAGTTGGCCTCGCTTTCCGTGGCCACCGCCTTGGCCAGCATGGTTTTGCCGGTGCCCGGCGGGCCGTACAGCAGAATGCCCTTGGGTGGATGGGCGTCCATGTGGCTGAACACCGCCCCGTATTTCAGGGGCCATTCCACGCTTTCCTGCAGGGACTGCTTGGCCTCCGCCAGCCCCCCGATGTCCGACCAGCGCACGTTGGGACTTTCAATGAGCACCTCCCGCAGGGCGGAGGGGGTCATGGAGCGGAAGGCCTCGTAGAAGTTCTGCTGGGTGACCTCTATTTTGTTGAGCACCTCGGCGGGGACGGTGTCCCCGGTGAAGTCTATCTCGGGGAGTATTTTGCGCAGCGCCCGCATGGCCGCCTCCTTGCACAGGGCGGCAATATCGGCGCCGGAGTAGCCGTGGGTGATTTCCGCCATTTTGTCCAGGTTAACGTCTCCGGCCAGGGGCATCCCCCGGGTGTGGATGGTCAGGATTTCCCGCCGTCCCTTCAGGTTGGGGATGCCGATTTCTATCTCCCGGTCGAAGCGGCCGGGGCGGCGGAGGGCGGGGTCCACGGCGTTGGGCCGGTTGGTGGCCCCGATGACCACCACCTTGCCCCGCTCCTCCAGCCCGTCCATGATGGCCAGCAGCTGGGCCACCACCCGGCGCTCCACGTCTCCCTGGGCTTCTTCCCGCTTGGGGGCGATGGAGTCGATTTCGTCGATGAAGATGATGGAGGGAGCATTGTCGGTTGCCTCCTTGAAAATCTGGCGCAGGTTTTCCTCGCTCTGGCCGTAGTATTTGCTCATGATTTCCGGGCCGCTGAGGGTGAAGAAGTTGACATGTGTCTCGTGGGCCACCGCCTTGGCCAGCAGGGTCTTGCCCGTGCCGGGGGGCCCGTGCAGGAGAACTCCCTTGGGGGCCTCCACGCCGATTTTTTCGAACAGCTCCGGGTACTTGAGGGGCAGCTCAATCATCTCTCTGACCTGCTTGACGACCTCGTCCAGCCCCCCGATGTCCTCGTAGGTGATGCGGGGCACCTTCATGGCCTGCTCCTTCACCGGCTTTTCACTGATGCTGATTGCCGTGTCCGGTCCGATGATTACGGCGTCGGCGGCCGGTGCAATCTGGGTCACCACCAGGTCTATTTTGCGCCCCATGACGTTGAGCTCGATGACGTCCCGATGGGTGAGGGCCCGCCCCTCCAGAATCCGGGAGAGGTAGGCTTCACCTCCCATGAGCTGGAGCTCCTGGGTGGGGGCCAGGGTTATCTGCCGGGCTTTCTTGGCCGTCCCCTTTTTCACCGTGACCCGGTCGTCGATGCCGGCCCCGGCGTTGCGGCGGATGGTTCCCTCTATCCGGATGACGTCCTTTCCCTCGTCTTCGGGGTAGCCGGGCCAGTACAGGCAGGCTGTCTTCTGCTGTCCCTCCAGCAGGATGACGTCTCCGGGGGTGAGGCCCATGCGCTGGGCCGTGGCGGAGTCTAGTCTGCCGATGCCTCTCCCCACGTCGCGGGGTCGGGCTTCTGCCACCTTGAGCACGGTGGAAGTGTTTTTTTCGTTCATGATGCCACCTTTTCTGACTGATGAATCTGATATAATAGGAAAGAGAAGAAGGGCTTATTTCAGGTCTATCTTCTTGCCCTTCTTGGCCTTTTTGGCCTTTTTCAGCTCGATGTCCAGGATGCCGTTCTGGTAGCTGGCCTGGGCCGAGTCATGGTCCACCTCGGCGGGAAGACGGATTTCCTTGTAGTAGGGTCGCTCTTCCTTGTCCACGCTGATGGTGAGCGTGTCCTCGGTGATCTCCAGGTCGATATCTTTTTTGTCCACGCCGGGCACTTCGGCAGTGATGGTGATGGCGTCGTCTTCCTCCACCACGTCTACCAGGGGCTCACGTCGCTTCATGCCTTCGGTGGCTCCGCCCAGGCGCCGTTCCTCGGGCACGTTGCCGAACTCCTGGAAGTGCGGTTTGCCGTCGGGTCCCACCCGCAGCGACCAGCCGTACACGTAGGGCCCTCCCTTTTCGGGCTCCGGCAGGTCGCCGCGCATGGCCTGGCGCATGAAGCGGTTCATCTGCTCCCAGTCGCGCCGGAACTGCTCCTCCAGGTCGTCGAAGATGTCAAATCCGAAGGGGAATCCCCGTCGGCGTGGCCACGGCCAACTGAACCACTCATCGAGCTCGTTGCGCTCGTCTTCTTCTTTTCTTTTTCGTCTTGCCATTTTTATCACCTCCGTTACGAAACAATATAATAGAACTACTATAAAAACATTACGGTGATGCCAGTACTTCGGAAAGTAAAAAAATTTCAGGGATTTTAATTTGACTTTGTCACATTAGAGAATTTTCTCTCATATTTTTTGTTTCAACCACCGATTACTGTAGCGGGAAGTGGCGTCAGGCAAT
>DSCA01000158.1 GCA_011049295.1 Thermoplasmatales archaeon | reverse complement strand
CAATATCCACATAAAACAGCCATCGTCTCCATTTCTTGGGCTCTACTTCCATGCTGTTTTCCCTCTCTCGCTAGATATAAAGAAAGCGCACCGTATATAAAAGGTTGTGGTTTTTTTTGGCGTGCGGACTGTTTCTCATTCCGCCCGGAAATCCGAATTACAAAATGGTTAAATACGGCGGCAAATATTCCCATTGCAGCCGCCCTGGCTTAGAGGCATAGCGATTCCTTGGTAAGGAATAGGTCCCGGGTTCAATTCCCGGGGGCGGCTCTACCCTTTTAGGTGGGTGCTATTTTGTCCTGTGCCCATATGAGCACATATGTGGTGCCGTCATAGTCTGCCACCAGTTCGAACGTGAGATGATATGTGCCTCCGCCTCTAATGATATACCCCTGCTGGGGCTCGTGGACCGCCCATCGGCCATTTTCCTGTGTGCCCTCCCGAAAGCGCACGCCCCCCGTATCCCATATGGCCCGCTTGCCCCTTCCTTCTGTTTTGAAAAAGATACAGGAGCCGTTGGCGGTGAGGCCGCTGGATAACACCCCATCGTTGTCGGGGTCCGGGTCGATGCCGAAACCCAGGAAAACCAGCTCATCGGGCATGGTAATCTCCATGCTTCTTGTGTCGCCCCGCGCCATTTCCGGGTTGCTGGCCCAGCGGGCGTCTCCGCTGGCTACCATGGTGGAAAGGCTAGAGAGGATTTCATGGCATTCCCGCTCCACCTGTTTTTCAGCGGCGGTGTGCAGGGCACCCCTCAGGCCTACAAACACCACGGCCACTATTCCTGCTCCCACCACCAGGCTAATCAACATCCGCAGGGGAATAGCCCCCATCCCTCCTTTATCCATGGGTTGCACTCCGTCTATTGGTTCTTGCAGCAAGAAGTGCGCCTGCCAGAATAGATGCCATGCTGCCCGGGACCGGCAGCCCTGGCATGCTGCCGCTCTCTTCACCCGGTATGTTTCCCTGCCATCCCCTGTCCTTTATGTACGCGGCGATGATGGTGAACTCCATCCTTTTATCTTTATCCTGGGCGGACAACTGGGTGAACACGTTGAGTGCAGCTGTTCCACGGGTCCAGTTGGCGGTCGGCCTGACCGTCCACCTGAAGATCTCGGTGGCATGTATCTCCTTAACCTTTAGTTCCCCATCTATCCCCAGGCTGGAGGTGCTCCCAGATATTACTTCATATGCCTTGGTGGCCCCCGCCCCGCATAGCCATAGGGCCAGCGTGCAATTAACCTTGGGGGTGACCACCACTTTTATCTGAAAGGGCTCCCCTGCCAGCAGGGTGCCGTGGACCGTTGCCTCCCTCCACGGACCCCAGGTGCCATCCTTGGTCAGTGTTCTGGCCCAGGCATTCACCGTTCCGTACTCACACTCTTCGGCGCCGGTCAGCGGCATGGCCATCACTACACAAAAGACTGCACAAAGGACCAGTGCTAGTTCTGCGCCCTTGCCTCTTCCTGTCATGCTATCATTTGGTTTCATTTCCTACACAGTCTGACTCCACAATGTGGCCGAAGTCCCCTATGGGCAATTTTCCCGGGGGAACGATGCCCAGACTCATGGTTTTACACTCAAAACGCAACGGCTTGTTTCGGCCCAGCATTCGTTCACCGTCTGGGGCATGGGGGTGGCATACCCGGTCGTAGACCACTTCTTTCTGTCTGCAGTAGGTCTGGCTGTAGTGTCCAAACAAGGCGTGGGGGAGCGTTTCATCGCTGCTGTCCAGCACCGTAAAGCTGTCCCATCGCCCGTCCACCTGCATGTACCACGCATTGAGCGTCACCACCCAGGGGGTAACCGGGGTGGGGAGGACGGGCAAGCCGGTGGGCCCAAAAAGGCAGACGTTTTTCACGTTAAACTGCCAGTCTTCCTCTCTTGACAGGGTGGCATCAACATCAAAATAATCGGGCACGGCGCTCACCGCCAGAGTGACGTTTTCCTGCCACTGTACATTGTGCAGATTCATTTGACTGCCAAATCTGATGCTGGTGAGGTGGTCAATCCCGCTCTGGTACATATCGCTGTGATGCCGGTATCTATCATAGGTGGGACTGCCGTTTTCCGCATGGAAGTCCAGCTGTGCATCAATTTTTTCTTCCACCCGGCTGCGGTACGATTTCTGCAGTTGCTGCTCAACCTCCTGTACAAACCACTCCCGCGTTGCCGCCATAACCCGGGCGGCAGCGCTTTTATACCGGCTGCCGTTCCTGTAATGGGCCCCACCGGCGTACCGCTCCCTGTGTCTCTGAAACTCGTTCTCCACTGCTTTTTGCATCTTTTCTAGCACGCTCAGGTTTGCCGCATATGGCTCATCTGAATAAAACGTATGGACTGTGTGGCTGTACACTTGCTGGTCCTCTTTAATAAGCTGGGTGATATTCCACAGCGCGGCCAGGGCTTCCTTTTCCAGCCACGCTATCCGTTCCCGGCCCCGCGCACAGTCTTCCGCGGTGTTATTTTTCCAGCATCGCTCGTCCAGCACGGCGCTGGTGTTTCTTCCACGCCCCACGGCGACGTCGGTGTAGCGGTCCCTCCATTTTGTGAAGTATTCATTCACATATTCCTCAAGCAAAAACTGCAGATTATCGTCGGTGTAGGGTTCTCCCTCATGAGGTGGCATCCCCAGTACCTCCTTCTCGGAAAAAACGTCCTCTATGTCTGGATACCGGGATTCGGCACTCAGTCCAAAGGTGGCCGTTTCGTTGTAGTAATGGGTCACGTTGTAGGGGACCCAGTGGCATACGGTGACGTTTTCGTCTCCTCTTTTTTCCGGATGGCATTCCTCGTGCTCCCATCGTTCCTTTCGCTCCCAGGAAAGGACCCATTTTTCGGTGTAGGGAAGTATAGCGGGGAGGTCCCCCTCCTCCAACACACCGCTCGTGGCTTTGCTGTCCGCCAGTTTCCATTCCCCGACTGACAGGAGGCGCCAGTTGCCGTTAAGGGGCGGCGAGTATCCCTCGCTTCTCTTTGTTTTCTGCGCATGGGTGGAAAAATTGGCGCTGTAGGTGCGGTGGATTTCCTCCCGTATTTTCTGAAGGACGGAGCGGTTTACCCGGTCGCTGTAGCGGCGCGTAAAACAGGGCTGGGTGCTCGTGATGTCATTGTCCGGGTCCCCGTCCTGCAATGAAAGCCGGTATGTGCGGCCGTTTTCCGTAAAACTGTATCCTTTCCATGTGGTTTGATTGCAAAACCCAGCAGAGCGATTGTAGTAATAATAAATGGTCTGGGTTTCGTTCAAAATCCCCCGTGACAGGTTCCATAAACCTGCGTTTGTCTGGGTTTCGTTTCCGCCCGCCGTCAGTTCGCCCAGGGTCGCACTGGCCGTTGACTCGTTTTCTCGTCCCAGCGTTTTGAAGATGTTTTCCCGATGGTCTATGGGCAGGGAAATCGTGTCGGTGATGATGTCGGACAGTGTACCGGTGTCGTATCGGGTTCCCTTGGAAACCAGATCGTTGACATGCAGGGCCAATTGGGCCAGTGCCATGGGATCAATGCTGTTGAACACCAGGTATTGAATGCCCAGGAGGGCGGTATTGGCGACGTACTGCAGCCACCTGTTGTCCACAATGTTTTTCACCCAGTCATATTTCCCGGCATACTGAAGAAGTGACCGCACCTCGGTATACCCGACTCCCATGGCGGTGACCAGCCCCATGAACGGCGACGTGGAGCCGTTGACACTCTTTTGGTAGGTATCGGTCAGCCCCATAAGCAGGGGCAACCGGGAGGGAATCAGGCAGCTTATGTTCAACCACTTGACCCAGCTTTCTCCAGAAAGCATATGTTGAATCTCTAAACCAAGGTTTTTTATCTCCGCCGTCCAGTACGTGTCATAGGGGGTGTTATCCTCTGTGACCAGCAGGTCAATGTGGGTGGCCCTGTCCACCTGCATGGATATTTCGTGGAACGTGACATCCCTCCAGTCGTCCACGGCCCCGTTGCCCTCAGGGTCATATATGGTGAGGGAGT
>DSCA01000154.1 GCA_011049295.1 Thermoplasmatales archaeon | reverse complement strand
TATGGCAGAGTTGTTTTGGGATAGCACTGGTGACAATGTCAACAATGCGGAGAGTCGGGCCTATGCTAATGTCACGGTGGTATCCGCTCCGGTTCTTGTTGTCACCAAGGTGGACAGCCAGGATCCGGTGCAGGCGGGACAGGAGCTGACCTATCACATATGGGTTAACAATTCGGGAGATGCCAATGCCACCCAGGTGGTGGTCACCGATGTCTACGATTCGCATACCTCCTTTGTGTCTGCCACTCCGAGTCCCAGCCAGGGAACCGGCACCTGGGAGTTTTCTCAGATATCTGCTGGCGAAGGCATATTGATTGTGGTTCATGTGTTTGTCGCTCCGGTTCCCAACGGCACGGTGATTACCAATTTCGTCAACGTGACCTGTGACCAGGATGTCTCGGACTTCGACACCGAGGATACCACGGTGCTCTCCCTGCCGCATTTGACCATTGACAAGCAGGCGACGCCCTCCACGGTGGAAAGGGGAGGCACGCTTACCTATACCATTGTGGTCAACAACACGGGCACCGAGCCGGCTACCAATGTGGTGGTCAGAGATGTTTTTGATGCCGCTTTTATATTCGATTCCTCTTCCCCGGCTCCGGCTTCTCCCTCCAACGACCGGTGGACGTTTGCCGTTGTGGAGGTGGGGGTGCCCCGCGTCATCACCATTTCTGGCCACATTGCCTCCAGCGTGGAGGAGGGAGACCGCATCTCCAATTTCGTCAACGTGACCTGTGACCAGGATGTCTCTGACCAGGACTGGGCCAACGTGACGGTGCAGTCGCAGCCCCCGGAAACGGTCAAGCGTTTCCATGGGTACGTGTACAACATGACCTATCTGGAGGGCAAAAATTCCTATCTCCTGCATTACATTCTCAACAGCACCCTGATTACCCTGGATGCCCGGGACATGCCGGAGGGAAAGGGCTCGGGAGTAAACCATACCTATTATCGCATTTTCAGGTGGAACGCCCAGACCCAAAAATGGGTGATTCTGTTCAACTGGCAGGAATACGCGGTGTGGAATGCCTATCCTCCCTACTATCCCATCAACCTCTCTGCACTGGGCAGCCTCTACGGCTATCCTCCCTGCGGCAAGTATGAAATAGAGTTCTACAGCGTGGACAAAGCAGGTTACACTGAGGGCATGAAGTGGAACGACGTGGTGGTGGACTGCGACGTTCCCACCTCACAGGTACAGCCACTTTATCCCCTCCAGGAGCAGGCAGCCTTCTCCGTCACCGCCCATGCCCAGGACGCCGGCGGCGTCAAAAACGTTTCCCTCTACTACCGCTACAGCAGCGACAACGGCTCCTGGAGCCCCTGGTACCTGTTCGGAACCCTGCCCCGGCAAAAAACGGGTGTCTACACCTGGTGGTTCACGGCCCTGCAGGGAGAAGGCTATTACCAGTTTTACTCACTGGCCCGGGATTTCGCGGGTCATGCCGAGCCCCAGCCCACCCCCGCCACCGGGCCCGACACCTGGACCAGGGTGGCGGCCAACCCCTGGGACCTCAACGGCGACGGACACGTCAACATCTTTGACCTGGTCATCGTGGCTCAGCACTGGCAGCAGACCCCCGCCCATCCCGACTGGCTGGCGGCCGCCGATGTCAACGGCGACGGCATCATAAATCTGGGAGACATCGTTCTCATCGCCCAACACTGGACCGGCTAGTCCGATAGCATGAATCGCACAGCGCTTGCTCTCTGTATATTAGCATCTGTGAGCATGGTGGTGGCGCTCCATCAGGCACATGCAGTGTCAGATACCACGGTTTACGTCCAGACGCCCAGCACGGTATCCGTCCGCCGCAATTTCTCCGTTCATATCTTGGTTTCTCCTCACCGGCCCATCGGCGGCATGCAGTGTGACCTGAACTTCGACCCGGAAGTCCTCCAGGTGGTCTCGGTGCACCACGGCGGGATGTTTGAAACCTGGTGGGACCTGCAATTGGCTGTCGACAACACCAATGGAACAGTACACGACATGGTGGCATTCAATCTGGGCGGCAATGTCACCAGCGAGGAGGGAACCATGGCCACCGTCGTGTTCCGTCCCCGAGCATCGGGCACCTCTTTCCTCAACCTCACCAATGTGGTGGTTTCCGACGGGCAGGGCACAGCGGTTTCCGTAGCCCTGGTAAACGACAGCGTAACCGTCACGGTGGACACCACGCCACCCGCGGTGTCTCTGGAGACCGGCACTCCCCGGCACGGCGACTACATCACCGATACCACGCCTCTCACCCTCACGGTCGCCGACGACAGCGATTTCACCCTGTATTACTCCCTGTGGAATTCCACCACTGGTACCTGGCACCACGGCACATCCACCCAGAATCACTCCTTTTACCTTCATCAGGAAGGAACCTATACAATCGAGTACTACGCCCGGGATGTGTACAACAATTCCAGTCCGGTCAAGAACGTGACGTTGTACGTGGACACTACGCCTCCGGAGACCGGGGCCGTCCTGGACGGTGCCGAGGGAGACAACGACTGGTATGTCAGCCAGGTTACTGTCGCCCTGGGCGCCAGTGACGCCGGGGCGGGCGTGGAGGCCATCTACTGGCGCAAGGGAACCACGGGCGACTTTGTGCAATATGCTGCGCCTCTCACCTGCAGCGAGGAGGGCTCTACCACTTTCGAATACCATGCGGTGGACCACCTGGGCAATGCGGACGCCCCGGAAACTGTGACCGTTAAAATCGACACCGTGGCTCCCACCACCACCGTTTCCCTTTCCGGTACCAAGGAGGGTGCGGTGTATGTTACCCCGGTTACTGTTTCTCTGTCTGGTAGTGATGCTGCCTCCGGTATTGCTTCCACCCGGTATCGGGTGAATGGGGGGTCGTGGCAGACGGGTACGTCTACTACGGTGAGTGCCGATGGGTCGTATACGGTGGAGTATTATTCTGTGGACAATGCGGGTAATGTTGAGGGGACGAAGAGTGTCAGTTTCCAGGTTGTGCAGAATCAGCCGCCTACGGCTGCTTTTGGTTTTTCGCCGCAGCGGCCCACGGTTCTGGATACGGTTACCTTCGATGCCTCTACCTCCACTGATGCCGACGGGGAGATTGTCAACTATACCTGGAACTTTGGGGATGACAGTGCCGGCTACGGGAAGAGGCCTACCCATCAGTATGCCAGCACGGGCAACTACACCGTCACCCTGACCGTCACCGACGACCACGGCCGCCAGGCAACGGCAACCCGGAACATCACGGTAATCCAGTCGCTTCCGGACCTCGTGGTCACCGGTCTCCGCCACGCCGTCTCTGTATGGGGCGAGGACCGCGTGATGGTGGAGGTAGCCAATCGGGGCGACGCTCCGGCAGAGGGATTCTGGTGCACGCTAAAGGTGAACGGCGAACCCTCCGCCCGGCACTATGTGGAGTCCCTGGGGCCGGGAGACCACCTGGAGATACATTTTTCTCCCCGGCTTTCTTTTTTTGGTCACTATGTTCTACAAGCGACGGCCGATGCCAATCAATCCGTCCGGGAAAAAAACGAAGATAACAACGACAAAACCCTTGATGTTCGCCCCGTGAGCTGGCTGCTGATGGCTATACTGGCAACTGGCATTGCCGCCGCGGTGGCCTTCGGGTGGCTGGTACACAGGCAAAGGCAGAAGCCGGAGGAGCCGCCACAGGTTCGGGTGGAGCCGGAGGAGGACGTCATCCGGTGTTTCGTCTGCCTGGGAAAAGTAAAACCCGTCTCTGATTACACGACTTGCACATGCGGAGCCACCATTCACCGCAGCTGCGCCCGCCGGGTGGGCGAATGCCCCCAGTGCGGGGCCTCGCTGAACACCTGACCATCCCTCGTTTTTCTTTAAAGAGCGCCCCCGCAACCAAAAAAACCAAAGTAACTAGTAGTATATAAACCAGACTGCTGTGTGGCATGATTCTGAGAAAAGTACATGGCTCCTGCTATTACATGATTGAAATTCTTCTATAAGTCTCTCAATTTTT
>DSCA01000213.1 GCA_011049295.1 Thermoplasmatales archaeon | reverse complement strand
TATTGTAAACGGTGGACAAAATTGTTCTACCGGGACAACTGCCTCATGAGGGGGAGGGCAGCAGGCGCCGCACCGTCTCCGCCAGCTTGGGAACCGTGGGATACCGGTCCAGCTCCTCCGGAGCCACCCAGGCGTAGTCGTCGTGCTCCCAGTCTATGCTCACCTCGGCGGTGAGGGCGCGAAACAGAAAGGGATGGACCCGCCACCGCCGCCCCTCCCCCGGGTCGTAGAACTCAACCGGCGGAGCCCCTCGCTCCAGCACCACCTGCTCCCGGGTCAGACCGGTCTCCTCCTCGATTTCGATGTAGGCCCGCCCCAGGGGGTCGTCTCCCTCCTCCACGTAGCCCGACACCCCGGCCCAGAGGCCCCGGTAGGTGCTCACCCGGTCGCTCCGCTTCAGCAGGAGCAGCCTGCCCTGGTGCAGGAGAATGCAGGTGACCACGTCCGGCATCAGCGCACCTTCATGGTGATGGTCTGACCGGAGGCAATGGCGTCCGTGATGGATTTTCCCTGGGCGCTCTGCCGCCCCACGGTGATGTCGCCCTGCCGGGAGAGGGTGCCGGATAGCAGCAGCTGGCCGTCGGCCATCACGTCCACCTCCTTTCCCGCATAGCTCCTGTCCGCCTGCAGCACCACGCTGTTTTTGCGCTTGGCCACGTTGGGCACGATTTCCGATTTGCGCCAGGGCTGGACGTGCAGCTTGATACCCGCCTCGTCCTCGATGCGGGAGATGGTCTTGCCGCCCTTGCCGATGATGTGGGGAATCTGCTCCTCCTCCACGTAGACGGTGGCCGACTGGTCGGACTTGATGTCGCAGTCCACGGTGCCCTCCACCCAGTTGCTGATGATGCGCCGCAGCTCCCGCTCCGCCAGCCGGGAGACCCCCGTCTTGCCCTCCCTCTCCTCGATGGCCATCACCACCACCTGCTCACCGTAGGTGTAGATTTCGTAGAGGGGTTTTTTGGTGTGGAAGTCCTTGACCATGATCACCGGGCGGGCCAGGTCCGCCTCCTCCATGCCCGAGGGCAGCTTGACCGTGAACTCCATCTCCAGTATCTGCTGGATCTCTCCCCCCTCGATGTGGATGACGGTGTCCGCCACCTGGGGAATCATGCCCAGCTCCACCCTGCCGATGAGCCGCTGGATGGCATCGATGGCCCGGTTGGCATGGGTGACCCCGATGAGGCCCACCCCGGCCAGGCGCATGTCGGCAAAAATCCGGAAGTCCTCGGTCTTGCGCACCTCGTCGTAGATGACGAAGTCGGGGCGCACCAGAAGCAAAATGTCCGAGGTGAACTCCATGGAGCCGTCCAGGGGTGCGTACTGGGTGATGTCCTCCCCCACCTGCAGGTCCCGGGGGCTCTCCATGGTCTTGACGATGGCCTGGGTCTGCTGCAGGTACTCGGCCACTGCCTGGGCAAAGGTGGACTTCCCGGAGCCCGGGGGACCGCTGACCAGTATTCCCCGCTGGTAGTCTGACAGACGGCGGGTGGTCTCCTCGTCCAGGTGGTAGTCCTCCAGGCTGAGCCGGACCACGGGCCGGGTGGCGGTGATTTCAAAGCGGTCGGAGAAGGGGGGGCGGGCAATAACCACCCGCATGGCCTCCAGCTGCACCACGCTCACCCCCTTGCGCTCGATTTCTATGAAGCTGTTGCGGTCCCTCTTGGCGGCCTCGATGATCTCCCGGCTCAGGGCCTCCAGGTCTTTTTCCCGGAGGCGCTGATGGCCGATGGGCTGGATGGAGAAGTCGCCGGGCTTGCCCCGCTTGGCGGTGGGCAGGCAGCCCTCGCGCAGATGGACGCTCATCACGTCGTCGGAAAAGTAGGTCTTGATGGCCAGGGCCCCGGTCTCCTGCTCGGGACGGATGTAGTGCACCTTGAGCCCCTTGGCCGCCGCCACGTGGGCCTGTAGGCGGTCGGAGGTGTACAGCACCGCCCGGCTCTCCTCGGAGATACTGCGAATCAGGGCGTCGATTTCCCCGGTGCGGGAGGCCTGGTCCACGGTGGGGCGCTCCCCCACAAAGTGCAGGTTGATTTTTCCCTCCTTGTGAAAGTGCTGCAACTGCACGATTTCGTCCAGGCCGCTGATGCCGCTCTCGTAGCCCTCGTTGGCCTGATGCTCCAGCTCGGCCACCACCGGCTCGGGGATAACCACGTCGGCACCCGCCAACTCCCCCGCCTCCACCAGGGTGGTAATCCGGCCGTCAACTATCACTGATGTATCGGGTACTATCTTCATTGTTTCTCATCGCCCTAATGCCGACCAAATATAAAACTATTGGTGGAACATGGGCCCGGCCGGATTTGAACCGGCGACCATCTGGTTATGAGCCAGACGCTCCACCAGGCTAAGCTACGGGCCCCGTCAATCCATATCGGCACCGCCTATAAAAAAATGTGCCTACAGGAACAGGTACAGCAGGGGGATGCACAGCAGCAGCACGCCCACCACGGCGGCCGCCAGGCTCAGGGGATGCAGGCGGTAGGCGGCGGGAAGCACCCGCTGGGTGATGTAGACGGCCCCCACCCCGTAGATGATGACCCCGATGACCCCGATGAACAGCAGGGTGATGGACAGCACCAGGAGAACGGACAGGCCGGAGGCCATGAGCAGGGCCAGGGGGATACCCAGGGACAGCACGTAGACCAGGAAGTAGAGCATGAACCGCTTGTAGGAGAGGCGGCCCGCGGTGGGGCGGATGGTCCGGGTGGTCTCATACAGCATGCGGGTGGCGGCCTCAAAGGCGCTGTACACGGTGCCGAACAGGGCAAAGGCCACGCTGACCTGGTACAGGGGCTTGAGCCAGGAGGCCATGTCGGAGAAGATGACCGCCTGCCGCTTGATGAGCTCCACGTCGGTGGGGATGTCCCGCCCCAGACGGTCGGCACCGGCGATCATGTAGGCGGCGGAGACCAGGGACACAATCAAAAAGGCGATGGCCAGGTCCACCATGAGGGGGCGGAGGTGGAGCCGGGACATACGCAGTTGCTGCCGGTCCTCGGGCAGATAGTCGATGGCTCCCTTTTCCTTGTACCGGGAGAACAGGCGCTGGGAGAGAGCGGCGGAGTCCTCGCTGCCCCGGAAGATGCCCCATTTCTTGACCTTCACCCATCCCAGGTAGCCCACCAGGGGGACGATGGAGATGGTCAGGGTGCCCAGGTAGCCCATCATGGACAGGGGAATGGGGGTCTTGGTGAAGTCAGGCACGGTGTCCACCCAGCCCGGGTATGAGGGCACATTCCCAATGCGGAAAAAGTTGGGCAGAAGGTCCAGCAGGTCGGGCCGCAGCAGGGCCACCGAGGCAATGGCCCCCACCCCAAGGACGGCCACGAAAAAGGCCTGGGAGACCTCCAGCAGCTTGTAGCGGCCCAGCAGGGCCAGCAGAGCGGCCAGAACGGAAAACGAGATACCCCAGAACAGGTAATGGCCGCCGCCAAAAATCCATTCCAGGGACTTGCCCAGGGTGGTAATGATGGTGGCGGCGAAGGTGGGAACGAAAATGGCCATGATGCCGATGAGCAGCCAGTTGATCCAGCCCCGGCGGGTCTTCAGGGCAAACACGTCCATGACGCTGATGCCGGAGAGCATGGTAAACCGGGTGCCCACATAGCAAATCAGATAGGAGCCGATGTTCAGGGTGATGAGCCACAGCAGGGCATAGCCCGCCCAGGCGCCAATCTGGGGGCCCAGAATCAGCTGCCCCTGCCCGATGGTCATGGAGGCCAGCACGGCGCCGGGCCCAAAAAACAGCAGATAGCGCAGGTACTTGCGCAGGGAGGGCCTGGCGGTCAACACCGGGTCGGGCTCACAAAACAAAACGGCGCTGGAACCATAATCTGACATACCAAGCCGTATCACCTCCCCCTATTTTAATACTTTTTAAAAAAATACTAGACTCGGGGGCCTCAAATGATATTTAAACATTGATCAGATTATAGATTTAGATTGCTATTCAAAAAACAATATCTCACAAGAAAAGAGAGAAAGAAGGTAATACTGTATTTGTT
>DSCA01000143.1 GCA_011049295.1 Thermoplasmatales archaeon | reverse complement strand
CCGGGCCCTGCAGCAGGTGGGGTGGGCGGGGCTGGACAGGGAGGGATGGCGCCTGGCCCGTTTTGACGACAGGCGGCCCGCCAACTGGCTGGGGCCCCTGTGGACGGGTCCCCTGCAGGACAAAAAAGCGGTGTCCTTTATGGCGGGAAAGGCCGGAGAATGCAATCTGGCCCGGCCCCGGGAGGTGCGGCGCCTCCTGCACCTGGTGGGAGACGAAGTCGATGCCCCGCCCCTGTACTACCAGGCCGGAGTCCTGTGCAAGAGCCTGGGCATCCCCCAGCCCCCGTTAGGGAAGGTACTGGATTCCCTGCGGCAGAATGGCTACCGGGCGGTGCGCACCCACTGTGACCCGGATGCCCTGAAGACGGACGCTCCACTGGAGACAATAGAAAAAGCGTTTGTGGATCTGGGCACCTGAGCGGGGCTAGCAGGCCTCCCTGATGGACTCCTCCATGATGTCCATGCCCACGTCGACCTGCTCTTCGGTGACGGTCAGGGGCGGGATGTACCGGATACCGGATTCCCCGCAGGACAGCAGCAGCAGGCCCCTCTTGAGGGCGTTTTCCATGACCTGGTTGCGGAGCTTGGGAGCCGGCTCCTTGCCCTCCTTGCTCTTCACGAACTCGGTGGCCTGCATGAGGCCCAGGCCCCGGGCGTCGCCCACGCACTCATAGGTCTCCTCCATCTCCTTGAGGCGCCTGTGCATCAGCTGGCCCTGCCGGGCGGCGTTCTCCACCAGTTTCTCCTTCTGCAGCACGTCGATGGTGGCCAGGGAGGCGGCGCAGGCCACGGGGTTGCCCCCGAAGGTGGTGGAATGGGCCCCCTTGACCCCGAAGTCGTACTTGGCATCGAACACGGTGGCCCCGATGGGTATGCCAGAGGCAATGGCCTTGGACAGGGTGATCACGTCGGGAACGACGTCAAAGTGCTCAATGGCAAACATCTTGCCCGTGCGTCCAAACCCAGCCTGGATTTCGTCATCCACCAGCAGGATGTGGTGCTCGTCGGCCAGTTTGCGCAGCGCCGGCAGAAACGAGGCGGGGGGAACGATGTAGCCCCCCTCACCCTGCACGGCCTCCACGAAGATGGCGGCCACCTCGTCGGCCGGAACATATTTTTTGAACATCTCCTCGATGTATCCGATGACCCGGTTGGTCAGCTCGTCCGGCTCCTCGTAGCCGTCGATGCCGAACACGTTGCGGTAGGGGTTGGGGAAGGGCGCATGCACGGCGCCGGGCATCCAGGGGAAAAAGCGCTGCTTCTGGACCACCTTGGAGGCGGTGAGGCTGAGGGCGCCCATGGTGCGTCCGTGGAAGGCTCCCATGAAGGCCAGCATGAACTTGCGGTTGGTGCTCCACCGGGCCAGCTTGATGGCTGCTTCCACCGCCTCCGCCCCGCTGTTGCCGAAGTAGGTTTTTTTGTCAAAGCAGCCGGGAGTGATTTCGGCCAGACGTCGGCCCAGGTTGACCTGGGTGTCATAGTAAAAGTCGGTACCGGCAAAGTGGAGCACCTTTTCTGCCTGCTCCTGGACGGCCTTGACCACCGCGGGATGGCAGTGCCCGGTGTTGGTGACCCCGATGCCGGAGGTGAAATCAAAAAAGACGTTTCCGTCCACGTCCTCGAACACGATGCCCCGGGCCTGCTTGACCACGGCAGGGGAGGCCTTGGTGGTGGTGGCCAGATGGCGCTCGTCCCCGGCGATAATCTCCTTGCCGCAGGAGCCGGGCAGGGCGGTCACAATCCTGGGTCGCTCTTCCTTTCCGGTTATCATGGGAGGGGAATGGACAATTCCTTTAAAAAGTATCCGGCCCTTCGAGAGCACGGCCGTTTTTCACCCCCTGTTTCCACCAATTCCTTTAAATAAGGAAGGTATATTACAAGGCAGATGCCACGGGAGAGAATTAGACGCAAGAAGAAGGTCACCAAGGACTGGTACAACGTGCTGGCCACCCACATGTTCGGCAAGGCCAAGATAGCCGAGACGCTCAGCGACGAGCCGGACAAACTCATGGGCCGCATCGTGGAGGTATCCATGCAGGACCTGACCAACGATTTCTCCAAATCCCACATCAAACTCCTGTTCAAAATCGTGCGGGTGACGGGCAGAGAGGCCCACACCGTGTTCGTTGGCCACTCCCTGACCACCGACTACGTGAAGCGGATGAGCCGCAAGCACAAGTCCAAGGCGGGAGGGGTCTTCGACGTCATCACCAGGGACGGCGTACCGGCCCGGGTCAAACCGGCGGCCCTGGCCGGCAAGCGCATTCAGTCCTCCCAGAAGCGGGCCATCCGGCAGATTATCAAGGAGGAGGTGGAGAAGGCGGCTCACACCCACGACTTCGACGAGTTCATCAAGTTCATACTGGACGGAGAGCTGGGCAAGGAGGCCTACAAGCGCTCCAAGGCCATCTATCCCATCAAGCGGGTGGAGGTCTACAAGTCCGAGGTCATGGAGCTCCCCAAGGTAAAGGCGGTCACCGAGGCCCGGGAGGCGGAGGCAGAGGCAGCCGCAGCAGCAGCGGCAGCCGAGCAGGAGGCGGCAGAGGCCGAAGCCGCCGAGGCCGAGGAAGCAGCCGGTGAAGAGCCCGAGGGCGAAGAAGGAGAAACCCCCGAGGATGAGGCAGCCGCCGAGGAGACCGAGGAGGAAGAGGAGCAGGAACCCCCGGAAGCCGACGAGGAGCCCGAGGAAGAGATCGAGGAGTCCGGGGACGAAAAACCCGAAGAGCCGGAAGCCGAGGAGGAGGACCAAGACGAGGAGGCGGCGGAGGTCGAAGAGAATAGGAAAGACAAATAACCCTTACACGCCGACGGTTTCCACAATTTTTTCCTTCAGTGCTTCCAGGCCGGCGCCCGACTGGCAGGATATCTTGAGGCGGGAGTTGTCCCGCTGCAGCAGGTCGGCCTTGTTTTCCACCTCGATGAAGGCCACATCCAGGTCTTTTTTCAGCCCCTCCAGGAGGTGCTCCTGTGCCTCCAGGGTAAAGCCGCACTGCTGGGTGGGATCCAGCATGAAGACCACCACGTCCGCCAGATGGTAGAGGGCGGCCAGGGCCTGCCTCTCCACCGGGTTTTTCTGGGTCAGCGGGCGGTCCAGGAGGCCGGGGGCCTCCACAATCTGTATCTGGTGCTGCACGTACTTGCGCTCCACGGTGAAATGCCCCAGCTCGATGCCCGTGGTGGTGAACGGGTAGGGAGCCACGGCGGGGCGGGCCGCCGACAGGCGGCGGAGCAGGGAGGACTTGCCTACGTTGGGATGGCCGGCGATGGCCACGGTGGGGGCCTGGGCGTCGATGGTGGGCATGGCGTTGATGACATACCGTGCCTCTTTCAGAAACCGCAGGTGCTCGTCCACCCGGTGCACCACGGAGCTCATCCGCCCGTAGGCGGCGCTCACCGCCTCCTCCTCGCTGCCCTCCCGCACCCGGCGCCGGGCCTCCTGGGCTATCTGGCGGCACTTCTTGCGGGCCCAGTCGATGCCTCCCAGGGCCTGGCGCAGGCGGTCGATGCCCACGGCGGCGTCCAGCACCTCGCGGTGGAAGGGGTGCAGCTGGTCGAAACTGGGGAAGGCCTTCACGTACTGCTGGAGAGTGGCGTCGATGACCTGGCGGGCGGCGGTTATTTTTTTCCGGGCCCGGCTGGTGGAGCGGCGGGCCTGCTCCTTGCCGGCGCGACGGAAGGCTCGGTCTATGATTTCGTCGGCGGTGGCGATGGGCGGAAGTCGGGTCATGGCAAAGTTTATCTAACATCGGCAAATTAATGTATCGGTAACCATGGATAAAGAGGAAGGCTTTATTTTGTCCAACAAGCACCGCAAGGCCGTGTTTCAGGAGATAGCCGCCGGAGAGACCTCGGCCCGGACCATCGCCAAAAAGCACCGTCTCCACCCCGCCATGGTGGAAAATGCCGTCTCCGACCTCCGGCAGGAAAACCTGATCACCGGGGACAGCGACAGCCTGGCTCTCACCGAGCAGGGAAAAAAGGTGTTCGCTGGCCTCAAGAGCTCCGACGCTCTGTGACCGCGGCCATGGTGATCCGGGGGCGGGTGGTGTCGGGGTGCGGGG
>DSCA01000180.1 GCA_011049295.1 Thermoplasmatales archaeon | reverse complement strand
TGCCTGACGCCACTTCCCGCTACAGTAATCGGTGGTTGAAACAAAAAATATGAGAGAAAATTCTCTAATGTGACAAAGTCAAATTAAAATCCCTGAAATTTTTTTACTTTCCGAAGTACTGCTCCGGGGGGCATCCGACGGGCGCAGAGGAGGAAGGGTTGCCCACTGGCCGGCGGACAGCATCTCCATCAGCCGCCGTCCGGCCCGTATCACTTCGGGGCTCATCTCCTCCCGGAACTGCCGGGGCTGGATGCCGATGACGGTGACGGTGGCATCCGTGGCCTCCTCCAGATACTCCACCAGCAGGGACAGGGGAAGCATGTGGGTGGAAAAGGCCACCGTTCCCAGGTGTCCCGGGGGAATGACGCGCATCTCTCCCGGGGCCAGGCCCATGTCCGCCGCATCCACGATGACTATATCTGTGGGCTGCAGTCGCTTCACCATGGAGGTGTAGTTTTCGGGGACGGTGAAACAGTCCATGGTCCGCCAGCCGGGCGCCCGGAACCTCCGGGCTATCCAGGGCCCGATGCCGTCGTCGCCGTGGAGCTCATTGCCCACGCCCAGGAGGAGGTTCACAGCCCCAAATAAGCCAGGCATATAAAAAGTGGGCTGCCTTTCCTAAAAGGTATAAATAGGCTTTTTTATTGTCCATGCGTGATATCGTGGTGGAAAAGGTAACCAAGGAAGAGCTGCTGGAGAAATCCAGAAAACCGGGCAGGGACGCCATGAAACTGCACCCCTTCTACCGGGGCAAAATAGAGGTGGTCCCCAAGTGCGTGGTGCGCGACCTAGACGACTTCGGCATCTGGTACACGCCGGGGGTGGCCGAGCCCTGCCGGGACATCGCCAAAAATCCGGACAGGGTCTTCGAGCACACCAACAAGGCCAACACGGTGGCCGTGGTCAGCGACGGAACCCGGGTGCTGGGCCTGGGGGACATCGGTCCCCGGGCCGGCCTGCCGGTGATGGAGGGCAAGGCCCTGCTGTTCAAGTATCTGGGCGGGGTGGACGCCGTTCCCATCATGCTGGACACCAAGGACCCCGACCAGCTCATCCAGGCCGTCACGTGGATGACCCCCGGGTTCGGGGGCATCAACCTGGAGGACATCTCCTCTCCCAAGTGCTTCTACATCCTGGACCGGCTGCGCAGGGAGGTGGACATCCCGGTGTGGCACGACGACCAGCAGGGCACCGCCGCCATCACCCTGGCCGCGGTCATCAACGGCCTGAAAATCGTGGGCAAGCGCATGGACCAGGCACTGTTCTCCATCATCGGGGTGGGGGCGGCCAACGTGTGCCTGATTCGAACCCTCATCAAGGCCGGGGTGCCCGGCAGAAACATCATCGCCGTGGATTCCACGGGCATCCTGCATCCCCACCGTGAGGACCTGCCCGCCCTGGAGGAGGAAAACCGCTACAAGTACCAGATTGCCCTGGACACCAACGGTGAGGGGAGAACCGGGGGCATGGCCCAGGCCATCCGGGATACCGACGTGTGCATCGCCGCCTCCAGGCCCGGCCCGGGCACCATCAAGCCGGAGTGGGCGGCCAGCATGAACGACGACGCGGTGATGATTGCCGAGGCCAATCCCATCCCCGAAATATGGCCCTGGGAGGCGGAGGAGGCGGGGGTGCGCATCTTCGGCACGGGGAGGAGCGACTTTCCCAACCAGGTCAACAACAGCCTGGGCTTTCCCGCCATCTTCCGGGGCACCCTTGACGTGATGGCCACCACCATCTCCGACGAGATGCACATCGCCGCCGCCTACGCCATCGCCGAGGTGGCAGAGCAGAAGGGGCTGCGGGAGGACTACATCGTCCCCACCATGGAGGACTGGGAGGTTTTCCCCCACGAGGCGGCAGCGGTGGGCCGCACGGCCATCGAGCAGGGGCTGGCCCGGCGCACACTGAGCCGGGAGGAGCTCTACCAGCGGGCGGAGGCCACCATCCGGCGGGCCCGTGAGGAGACCCGGTTCCGCATGCAGAAGGGATTCATCCCTCCGCCGCCGGAGTGACATGAGCGGGGTGGAGGAGGCCGTGCAGGCCAGCCGGGGGGGAGCCGTCATCCGGGTCAGGGTAAAGACCGGGTGCAACTGCACGCGGTTTCCCGCCGGATACGACACGTGGAGAAAAGCGGTGGAACTGGAGGTGCAGTCACAGCCCCGGGAGGGGCGGGCCAACCGGGAAATTATAAATACGGTAAGAAACTTTTTTGACCTGGGTGCCGGCCAGGTGGCCATCGTCTACGGGGCCACCGGTCCGGAGAAGGGCCTCTGGGTGGCCCGGCAGCCTATAGAGGTCGTCACCCGCATCAACCATGAACTATAAGCAAATGCTGGAGGAAACCGAGCAGGCCGTGGCCCGGCTACAGCAGCTGAACAAGGAGATGCCCATCCTGGTGGAGGGAGAAAAAGACGTGCACGCCCTGCGCCAGCTGGGTATGACCGGAGAGATTCTCACCGTCCACGCCGGGTGCAACCTGGTGGATTTCTGCGACGGGGTGGCCCGCCGGTATGAGGCGGTGGTCATCCTCACCGACTGGGACAAGCAGGGAGGCCGGCTGTCCGCAGTCATCCGCAAAAACCTGGGGGGGCGGACCCGGTGCCTCACCGAATTCCGGGCCCTGTTCGCCCGGAGCAGCATGGTCAAGGACGTGGAGGGGCTCCCCTCCTTTCTGCACAGCATGCGCCAGAAGGTGGGCCATCCCCGGCCGTGGGAGCGGTAGCCGCGCAACCTATTTATGGCCGTGCTCCATGTGCAGACATGCGCTCTTTTTTGCTGGTAGCCAACCAGGCCGTCACCCGGCCCTTTAACCTCAACGGCCTGCCCAACGCCGGGCGCATGGACCTGGCGTGCCGGTTTCTGGCCCAGGCCCTCTGCGTATCTCACGGAATCCGGGAGGACGTGGACGCCTTCCTGCTGCTGCTGGTCCGGGGGGGAGAGGTACGCACCCTGTCCCCTGACGAGCGGAACATCGGCGGCATCATCAACAAGGCGCTGAGCCTGTCCGTTCTGCCCGCCTGGCGGGAGAGCAGCCCCGGGGTGTATGTGGCCGCCAAGGACCTGGCCACCCTGCTGGACGAGCACCCCGGGGACATCGCCTATCTGGTGGAAGACGGGGAGGACATACGGGAGACGGCGGGGAAGCTGGAGGGCTGCCTGGTGGTGCTGGGAGACCACCGGGGGCTGGAGGAGGAGCAGGAGCAGCTGGTGCGCAGGAGGGCCCGCTATGCGGTGAGCGTGTCGCCCCATGCCCTGCAGGCCGACCAGTGCGTAACCATCGTCCACTACGAGCTGGACCGGGCAGCGGAGGGGCCCTCAGAGGGCAAAATGTCCCTCTCCAGGTAGGTAGCAAGGATATCCATAATCTCGTCCTTCTTGCAGGAGATTTTTATCATCTTTTCCGGCATGCTGGTCATCAGTTTTTTCTGGATACCTATTCCCAGCACCATCACGTAGTCTCCGGTTTCGGGGTTCCGCATAATCTCTATCAGCGCCAGTTCCTCCAGATGATGCATCTTCAGCCGGTCCCATACTCTGATTTCTTCCGTATCCATACCATTACCGTCCCAGTAAATGGCCTGCATCATATTATGTGTTCTCTCCCCACAGAAAAGGGTAGGGAGCTAGGGAAGATCCTTCCAGGTCAAAACCGGGTTGCGCGCCGCCTGGGCCTCGTCGATGCGCCCCACCGGAGCGTTGCGGGGAGCACCGGTGACCTCCTCTGGCTCCTCCTCGGCGATGTGGTTGAGGGCACGGGCGTATTCGTCCAGTGTTTCCCGGGTTTCGCTTTCCGTGGGCTCCACCATCAGCGCCTCCTCCACGATGAGCGGAAAATACATGGTGGGGGGATGCAGCCCGTAGTCCAGGAGCCGCTTGGCCACGTCCAGGGCCCGGACTCCCTTTTCCTTCAGGGGCCGGGCGGACACCACGAATTCATGCATGCGCTGCCCTCCGTAGGGAAGCTGGTAGCCGGGGCCCAGGTGGTGCAGCAGGTAGTTGGCATTGAGCACCGCCTCCTCCGTGGCCCGCCGCAGGCCATCGCCTCCCTGCAGCAAAATGTAGGCATAGGCCTTGAGCAGAACGGGAAAGTTGCCATAAAACTGGGACACCGCGCCGATGGAGCGGGGACGCCGGTAGTCCAGACGGTAGAGCCCCCCGTCGCCGACCACGCGGGGCACCGGCAAAAAGG
>DSCA01000088.1 GCA_011049295.1 Thermoplasmatales archaeon | reverse complement strand
CTGGAGGCCCACCTCCGGACACCGGCCAAAATATATTACAAATGGGAGGGCGTCTCGCCCCCCGGCTCCCACAAGCCCAACACCGCCGTCCCTCAGGCCTACTACAACAGCCGGGAGGGCATACGGCGCCTGGCCACGGAAACCGGAGCTGGCCAGTGGGGCTCCTCCCTGGCATTTGCCACCGCCCTGTTCGACCTGCAGTGTACGGTGTACATGGTGCGGGTCAGCTACGAGCAGAAACCCTACCGCAAAAGCCTGATGCGGGTCTGGGGGGCGGAGTGCATTCCCAGCCCCAGCACCCGGACCAGTGCCGGACGAGCCATCCTGGAAAAAGACCCGGACACGTCGGGCAGCCTGGGCATCGCCATCTCCGAGGCAGTGGAGGACGCGGCCACCCACGACGACACCCACTACTCCCTGGGCTCCGTGCTCAACCACGTGTGCCTCCACCAGAGCATCATCGGGCTGGAGAGCCAGCAGCAGATGGCCGCCGTCGACGACTACCCGGACGTGGTGCTGGGATGCTGCGGCGGCGGTTCCAACTTCGCCGGCATGGCCTTCCCCTTCGTGGGAGACAAGCTGAGCGGCCGCCACCCGGACACCCGCATCGTCTCCTGCGAGCCCACTGCCTGCCCCACCCTCACCAAGGGCCTCTATGCCTACGACTACGGGGATGCCGCCGGTCTCACCCCTCTCCTCAAGATGTTCACCCTGGGACACGACTTCGTTCCCCCGCCCATCCACGCCGGGGGACTCCGCTATCACGGCGACTCCCCCCTGCTCTGCGCCCTCACCCGGGACGGCGTCATGGAAGCCGCCGCTTTCTACCAGACAGAGGTATTCGAGGCGGCCCAGCTGTTTGCCCACACCGAGGGCCTGGTGGTGGCCCCGGAGGCCGCCCACGCCGTCAAGGGAGCCATCGACGAGGCCCTGCGCTGCAAAAAAACCGGTGAGGAGAAAACCATCCTGTTCAACAACCCCGGGCATGGCAACTTCGACCTGGCCAGCTACGATGCCCATCTGGACGGTCAACTCATCGACTACGAATACCCGGAGGAGTTGGTAAGGGAGGCCATGACCCGCCTGCCCGCCCTCTAGCATGACCACTATCGGATTCGTGGTCAACCCGGTCGCCGGGATGGGAGGACGGGTGGGCCTGAAGGGAACCGACGGGATGACGGCGGAGGCCGCCAGGCGGGGGGCCCGGCCGGTGGCTCCGGGGCGGGCCCGGGAGGCCATGCATTCCACAGGAAAAACCATGGACATCGTCACCTGCGCCGGAGGCATGGGGTCCGAATGTCTCTCCCAACCGCATCGAGTTGTCTATAGGCCGGAAGAGCCCACCTCCGGCCGCCATACCCGGGAGGCCTGCCGGCGATTTATGGAGGCGGGGGCAGAGTGCATCGTGTTCTGCGGCGGCGACGGAACGGCCCGGGACGTGTTTTCGGCGGTGGGGCGGCGTCTCCCCCTCCTGGGCATCCCCTCGGGAGTCAAGATGCATTCCTCGGTCTTTGCCCGGACCCCCTCTGCCGCCGCCGCCATGCTGCGCCACTTCTCAGAGGGCAAGACCACGGTGGTGGACGGCGACCTCATGGACATCGACGAGACAGCCTTCCGGAAGGACCGCCTGAGAGTCACCCTGTTTGGCCATCCCCGCACCCTGCAGGAGCCGGTGCTCATGCAGCAGGGAAAGCGCTCCTTTGACTCCGCCGACGAGGAGGCACACCAGAGGGCCATTGCCGCCTTCCTGGGGCCGGTGGCCGAACGGGGAATAGTGGTTCTGGGAGGAGGGACCACGACCGCAGCCATCTCCCGATACCTGGGGGTGGAGAAGACCCTGCTGGGGGTGGACGTCCTCCGCAACGGCAGACTGGCCGCCCGCGACGCCGGCGAAGGAGACATCCTGCGCCATCTGGATGGCGCTCCCGCCCGCATCGTGGTCAGCCCCATGGGGGGCCAGGGATGCATCCTGGGGCGTGGAAACCAGCAGATAAGCCCTTCCGTCCTGAGACGGGTGGGAGCCCCCAATGTGGTGGTGGCGGCTACCCCCCACAAGCTGCTGCAGACACCGACGCTGTTCGTGGACACCGGCAGCCGGACGCTGGACCAACAATTTGCCGGATGGCGGCAGGTGGTGGTGGGCTACATGCTGGCTGCCCGGCGGAGGGTAATGGCCGTCTAGCCTCCCGTTTTTTTCAGCAGCATGGACTTGATGAAGTCCTGCCGGTGGAAGACGTCGACCACCTCAAAACCGCGGGGTATAAAGGCATCCCGGCCGTATATCCGGTCCATGAAATCCCAGGGCTTGCGGGCGATGACCGCCGCACCGGGTGCCTCCTCCCGTATCCGGGCAAACACCCGCTCCCGGGGCTCCACCCCCAGGGACACCACTATGAGGTCAAAGTCGGCCAGGGGATAGGTCAGGGCGTCGCCCTGCTCGATGGTGACCCGACGGGTCAATCCCTGGCGCTCCACCATGGCCCGGGCCCGGCTCACCGCCGCCCGGTCCCGGTCGATGCCCGTGTAGGAGGCATCCACGTGATTTCCCAGGATGAGCAGGGTGTTGGGAACCCCGCCGCATCCGATGTGCAGCACCCGGTGCTGGGGTTGGATGTCCACCATGGCGAACTCCTCCAGGGTCATTTTTTCAAAAAACTTGGTATACACGGATCCCAGGAAGTTGGTGGCTACCGCCTTTTCAAAGGTCCGGAGCAGGACGTCATGGGCGCCTTTGCTTTTTTTGGCCATCCAAGACCTGAATGCTGCACGGCTTAAAAAAACCGCAGGCAAGGCGTGCCAAGCCGTAGCAAGAAATTGGCCGCAGCCCATCGTTATCACATTTAACTATATTTAGTTTATGTATTATTAGTAATATATTTCTTTGGTATTGATTTTTAATACATTCGATGCCCGCGGCGCAGCCAAAAAAAGCAGTTAGCGATATTTAGTATATGTAATATCTATACAAATACTAACAAGTATACTTTTTGTTAAAAACAGGGCTTACCGTGACATTATGCAATACTCTATGCTCGACCATCCCTTGGCGCCCCCTCACCTTTTAGATGACGGTCACTCCCTGTTTTTCTCCCGTTCGGCCAGTTCCAAGGCACATTTCACATAAACACCCAGTTTGGTGTCTTCACCGTAATAGCGGGCCGCCTCCTTGAAAGATGAAAAACGGAGGAAATAGCGGCGGTATATGAGCAGGTCCAGCTCGTCTTTAGCGTTGGGGGCCACACTATGGCAGTGGGAACAGAGCAGCGAGCAATTATCGGCACCGTTTCCTCCTCCAAATACAACGGGAACAATGTGATGGTATTCGCCCTCCCGTGGCCCCAGATCAACGCCACACCGCTCACATCTGCTGCCCGACCTGTTTCTCACCATTCTTTTAACAGATGGCGGGAAGTTGCTTTTTTTATCCCTTTTCACTGTTTACCTCATTGCTCCTGATGATTATATTTCTCACCGTGGTGGGATGCCATTTGCTATGTGTTCCCTTATTTTTAAGGCGAGTGGGAATCCTGTTCTCGTTCAGATAATCGGATATTTCCCGGTAGCTCCTGCCCTCTTCCCTCAGTCTATTCATCAGGGACAGAACCTTTTGCTCCTCCGGGTTTTCCACCAGACGGGTATTTGTTTTGCGGTTGCCGACCATGTCCGAAACAACCGTATACCCATAGGGCGCCCTTCCAAACCATTCGTTTTTCATTTTTTGCTTGACTCCCACCCTGATCTTGGAGGCCAGCTGCCCCCTGAAAAATTCACTGAAAGCGGCGAAATTGGTGAGGATAAACCGTCCCTGGTCACTGTAAATATCGACGTGTCTGAGGCTGTAAATGTGCAGCCGTACCCCATATTTTTGTAAGTCGTCCATGACGGTGAGCAGGTCCTTGACCGAGCGACTGAAACGGTCGTTGTCAATCATGCATATCCCGTCAAATAATTCCTGTCGTGCATCGGCAAGCATTTCCTGGAACCGCTCTCGTTTGGTATCCTTCCCGCTCACTTCATCCTTGTACGTTTTTACCCAGCGCCATCCCATCTCTTTGGACCAGGCATCAAGGGTAGACTTTTGTCCCTCCAGGCTGTAACCCTTTCCTTGCTCCTCCCGGCTGACCCGGATGTAGTATGCAACCCGATATTCCCTGCTTATTTAAATCACCTCTTTTGTAAAAGGCTTTAGCCATATATATGGGTTATGT
>DSCA01000057.1 GCA_011049295.1 Thermoplasmatales archaeon | reverse complement strand
TGTCCACCAGGTGGTAGGCTGTACCCTCCACGGTCCGGGTGGTGACGGTGGGCATCTCAAACGTGTAGGAGAGAGATATCTTTTGCTCGGGGGACACAGGGGGCATGCCGGCCAGTGCCGGCCCCACGGTCATCACGGCCAGGATGAGACAGACAGCCAATGTGCGCATGGTTATCCCTCTTACAACTACTGGCGCTACAAAAAGGTTGCTGTGGAGGGGGAGGGGCCGAGGACCGGGTCAGCCCTTTTTCTCCTGCAGTTTCTTCCAAGTGTAGGGCAGCAGGCCGCCGGCCTCCCGGATGGCCAGAATCTCCGGGGGCAGGGGGGGAAAGGAAAAAACCTGCTCTCCCACCCTGACCGTGCCCGCCTCCGCGTCCACCTCCACCGGGTCCCCCTCCCGGTAGGCCTCCACCGCCGCCGGGCATTCAATCAACACGAGACCCTGGTTGATGGCCGCCCGGTAGAAGATACGGGCGAAGCTCTTGGCCACGATGGCTTCGATGCCCACCGCCCGCAGGCCCACCACCGGCTGCTCCCTGCTGCTGCCGCAGCCGAAGTTTTTGCCGGCCATGATGATGTCCCCCCTCTGGACTCTGGAGGCAAAGGAGGGGTCCAGTTCCTCCAGCAGATGGGGCCTGATTTCCTCCGGGGTGCTGCAGGTGTAGGTGTACTTGCCGGGAAACAGCATGTCGGTGTTCACGTCGTCCCCGTAGAGCCACACGGTCATGGGAGCACCTCCCGGGGGTCGGTGATGGCTCCCTGCAGGGCGGTGGCGGCCACCGTGGCCGGGCTGGCCAGGTAGATCTCGGCCTCCTTGCAGCCCATGCGTCCCTTGAAGTTGCGGTTGGCCGTGGACAGGCAGCGCTCCCCGGGGGCCAGAACCCCCTGGTGGGCGCCCAGGCAGGGGCCGCAGCCCGGGGGCAGCACCATGGCCCCCGCCTCCAGCAGAGCCTCCAGAGAGCCGTCTGCGGCGGCCTTCTGCAGCTCGGCCCGGGAGGCGGGCGCCACAACCATCCGGGTGTGGGAGTGCACCTGCTCCCCCCTCAGGATGTCGGCGGCTATCCGCAGGTCGGTGTGGCGGCCGTTGGTGCAGGTTCCCAGGAAGCACTGGTGGATGGGCAGCCCCGCCAGCTCCCCCACCGGCCTCACGTTGTCCACGGTGTGGGGGGCGGCCACCACGGGCTCCAGCTGGTCCAGGTCGTAGAGGTGCTCCTGGGCGTATGCGGCGTCGGGGTCCGCCCACACCGGCCGGTAGGAGTCCGGCCTGACCCCCGCCTGCCGGAGGTAGTCCCGGGTGTGACGGTCGCAGGGAAACACCGCCCCCTTGCTGTCCATCTCTACCCCCATGTTGGCCATGGTGAACCGGTCGGAGATGCTCAGGTGCTCCAGCTCCCCGTGGAACTCCACCGTCTGGTAGGAGCAGCCGCTGGCGCTGACCTGGCCGATGATGTGCAAAATGAGATCCTTGGCGTACACCCCCCGGGGAAGGGAGCCGGTGAGGGTCATCTTGATGCTGGGGGGAACCTTGAGCCAGGTCTCCCCGGTGAGCCACAGGGCGGCGGCCTCCGTCCGGTCGATGCCCGTGGCCAAACAGTTGAGGGCCCCGTAGGAGCAGGTGTGGCTGTCGGAGCCCAGGACGAGCTGTCCGGGAAGGGCCAGCCCCTTTTCCGCCACCACCTGGTGGCAGATTCCCTCTCCGGCGTCGTAGAAGTGGGCTATGCCCTGCCTCTGCACGAACTGCCTGATCCTCTGGTGGTTGGCGGCCGTCTTTTCGTTGGCCGCGGGCACCACGTGGTCAATCACAATCAGGGGCATCTGGGGGTCGGCGATGCCGTACTCCTCCAGCTCCGGCCCGATTTTTCCCATGATGGCCGCCGTGTTGTCGTGGGTCAGCACATGGTCGGGGCGCACGGTGACGATCTCCCCCGGCTGCACGCTTTCTCTGCCCGCCTTGGCGGCCAGCACCTTCTCCACAAACGTCTGTCCCATGCACAGGCGAATGCTCTCCGCCGTTATTAATGTAACGACCCCCGTCTTTTTATGGCGCATTCCGTCTGAAAAACATGCGGAAAACAAGCATGGAGACCCACAGGCGGCAGCAGATGGCGGACATCACGGAGAGGGTGCAGGCGGCGGTGGAGGCGGCGGGGATAGAGCAGGGCCTGGCCGTGGTCTATGCTCCCCATACCACGGCGGGCATAACGGTCAACGAGGGCACCGACCCCCACGTGGAGCGGGACATCCTGGCCACCCTGGCCCAGCTGGTTCCCACGGACGGGAGCTACGCCCATGCCGAGGGCAACAGCGACGCCCACGTCAAGGCCACCCTGGTGGGAAACAGCGTCACCCTGATGGTCAACGAGGGCAGGCTGGCCCTGGGCACCTGGCAGCGCCTCTTCCTGTTCGAGGGCGACGGCCCCCGCCGGCGCAGGGTATGGGTGGAGGTGGTCAACAGCCGACCCTAGACCACGCGGGGTTTGGAATGGAGGACAACGGACCGGGATGCCGGTTACAGTGCAGCCGGGTCTAGGTGGAGGCGGCTGATGATTGACCTGGTTTTAGGAGGGTAGCGACGGGCGTATCTATGCAGGAGGTGGCTGTCCAGAGCCCGGATATCCATGTCCCCTACCAGGGAGGCCATGTCCTGGAGGGTGACCTCGCCGGTCTGGGCGTACCTGATGTACAGGAGGTCCAGGAGAGCCTTTTCCGGCTCCCCCCATGCTACGGTGCCCTCCATGGTGTAACCCCAGAAAAGAGCGGGGCTGATGTGGTGGTACTCGTAGGTAACGTCTCCCGGGGCATAGGTGTAGGGGGGGTTGGTGGTGACCAGGGTCAGGGTTTCCACGGTCTGGCTCAGAATGCCCTGTGCGGAGAGGGCATATTCCAGGGACAGGTAGGCAGGAGGGCGCAAAACCATGGCTACTTCCTCCCGGGTGGGGGGAGCAAAAGGGTTTTCGTACCATTCGCGGGCCGCTCGCTTGAGGACCTGAGCCCGGGTCAAGCGGGTTAGCTGCACGGAAAGGGAGCGGGCATTCTCGCCGGTCAGTTGGGCCAGGTCGGCCAGAGAAAACAGTTTTTTTTCCGGATGCCGTCTGAACAGGGCCAGCCATTCATCGACCTTCATGGTCCTCCTCGCCGGATGCCTGTTCCGTCAGCTCCGCCACATGACCGGCTATGTCTGGAAACAGCGGCTGGTAGTGCTCCAGGAGCGCCGGAGAGAGAAAGCGCTGCAACTCGGTGGCCAGAACCGCTGCACCGGTCTCTCTTATTTTGTGGGCCGCCTTGTGCAGCATGGCCTGGAAGGCGGCACGGGTGCTGCCGTAGTCCTCAGCCTTCTGGAATGCCAGATTCCAGGGGATATGGTGTCCCTGCTCGGCGGTGAGATAGTACAGGTCCCATAGGTCCCTTCCTTTCAGGTAGGGCCGGAGGGCCAGGGCTGTTGCCTTGTCGGCTGCTATTTCGGAGGGCTCCTCCACCCGTACCACGGGGTGGAGCGGGGGATAGGTGAGAATACGTGGCCGGTGGCGGTAGGCGGGAACAAAGGCCAGTTCGAGGTGGATGCGACGCCGCTGTGCCAGCCGCTGGGACTGGGTGCGGAGCACCAGGCGCTGCAGGGCCCAGTCGTTTTTCTGGATGTCTATAGAGACATCGTCAAGAAAGGGAAACATCTGTCGTACAAAGGCAACCACCGGGGCGCTGGCCGCAGTCAGGTCGTAGGCCTGACCCTTTTTGTGCAGCACGAAGTCCAGGTCTTCTGAGTGTCGGGGGTTGTCGTAGAACAGGTGCAGGGCGGTCCCTCCCCGAAAGACGATGCTGGTGAAGGCCTTTTCCCGGCTGAGGGCTGCCAGCACCGCCTTGTGTATCTCCTCCTGGAACACCTGGCGGGGGGACCAGCCCCGCTGGCGGGCCGCAGCCACTATCTCCTCCCACAGCATCAGATCACCCCCGGGCCGTACACGGCAGCGGTGTACACAATGGCATATCCGTACTCATGCTCGTACTCATACATACATGCATACCTACCGTAATGTGTTTGAATAATTTAACATTTTTGTTAATTTTTTAAAACGATTTAGGGGGGAAAGAGGGAGGACGCTTATCGATCGCCCAGGCTCTCCTCCACAATCCGTATCTCCTCATCGGTGAGCCCGTAGAGGTCGTATACCATCTGGTCGATTTGTTGGTCGGCGGCCCTGATGTCCTCTTTTAGT
>DSCA01000001.1 GCA_011049295.1 Thermoplasmatales archaeon | reverse complement strand
TTAACCAGGATTCTCCACCTGAGTTGGTATAGTCGGTAAAAACTTTTGTACCCCAGAGTCCGTCGCCAGAATGGGCACTCGGTGGAGGTACGCCAGAGTTATAGCCGTCTCCATCAGGAGCCCATAAATTGACATCGTAGCTGTCAGACCACTCCCAGTCACCAATTGGGCCCCAGGTGGCTGTCGGAGTCCAGCCGCCGTCGTCTGTCTCAAAGTCGTTGGAGTATACGACAACGGTTCCATTTGCCTCGGCGTTCATGGCCAAGATGCCGATGAACACAGCCAGTCCCAAAACTCCCAGAACTACTATATTTCTTGTCTTCATAGTATAACCTCTTCCTCTTATGGATTGGAAAAGAAACCATGTTCTGTATAAATAGGTTCCTAGATTTACCCAGAAATGCAGAGGTATCAAAAATCAAACAGTTCCTTTTGTCCCCGTCCCTCGGCAAATTTTCTGAATTTTTCCAGGGCTCCCTGCACCCGGTCCCGGCTGAACTGGTGCTCGCCGCTGAGAAAGTCCAGCACTGCTTCCTCGTCTGCGGGTCGCCAGCGCAACTCGTAGTCGTCGGTTACCCGGGGCTCAAGGAAAATGCGCCGTATCTCGTCCAGGTGCTCCATGGCCGGTGCCACTCCTGCCTCCACCATCTCCTCCACGCTGTCGTGTTCCTGCACCAGTTTGAGGGCCGTCTTGGGTCCGATGCCCTTCACCCCCTCATTGAAGTCAGTACCCATGAGAATGGCCATGTCCACCAGCTGCTCCCGCCTTATGCCGTGAGATGACAGCACTTCCTCCAGGGAAATGCGCTCCGGCGACACCTGAACCCATTTCTGCCGTCCGGGCATCTTGCGTTTGCCGGTGACCGCGATGTTGCGCACCAGCACGGGGGCTCCGAACAGCAGGCAGTCGAAGTCCTGGGAGCCCGTGCAGTCCACGTCCCCCCTGCGGTTCATGTGCGAGGCCTGGGCCTCTCCCTCCCCCGGGGCCTCCACGTGGGGAATGCCCAATGCCGTCAGCAGGTTCTGTGCCTCCTGGACGCGCTCCGGGGATAGCACCGATGTCTGCTGCGCGTATTTGCGGGCCTCCTCCAGGTCCCCCTCCGCCAGGGCCTGCTGCCAGGCGTCCCGGGCCTTTTCCTTGATTTCCCGGCGGCTGGTGAGGGTGGCCATCTTGAGGGGATGGGGGGTTCCGTCGAAGACATAGACGGGCTTGATGCCCAGTTCCACCAGGTTGGCAGTCCGATGGAGCAGGCCCGTGATGTGGGAGGTGACCCGGCCCTGTGCATCCTTTAGGGGGGTGCCGTCTCGCTGCCGGATGATGGACAGAAACTGATGCAGGATGTTGTGGGCATCGATGGCAATGGTTTTGTGCCCCAAATCCTCCAGGGAGATTTCCCGGGGCATGGCCAGGGGCCTGAGGTTAACGCCCATCGCCCACCTCGAAGGTAAACCACTGCACCCGACCCTCCTCCACCAGTTTCCGGATGTGACGCTGCCGGGGGCTCAGAGCGCCGTGGGCGGTCTTTATTTCCACGAAGTAGATGTCGTCCTCTTCAAACTGGATGCCGTCCACGGGCGAGCCGATGAATCGAAACTGCTTCCAGTTGAACGGATAGCGCTCCATGAAGGGGGCAAACTGCTCGGTAATCTGCCCGTAGGAGGTGGACAGTGACTGCTTGCGGTGGGCCAGGTCCTGTGCCTGCATCTTCCAGGGCTGGACGCCGCGCCGGTAGACCAGGATTACGCCCCCCAGGAAACCGATGAGCAGCCCGATGACCAGTATCCAGAGGGCCATGAACGGGTCCATGCTACCTCCACTTGTGGCAGAGCAAAAACTTCAGGTTTTTCCAGCCGTCGCTGAAGGACTGTATCTTGGCTTCTCCCTTGCGCTGGTAGAGATGGGAGGGAATCTCCCGGGCTTTAACCTGCGGTGAGCGGAACATCTCCAGCTTCAGCTCCTCGCTGAAGGGCATGCCGTCGTTGAAGGACTCTAAATCCTTCACCTGGTCCAGGGCCTGCTTGCGGAAAATCCACATCCCGGACTGGGAGTCCTTCACCGCCACCCCGTACAGCAGGCGGAGGGTGGCGGACAGGATGAAATTGCCCAGAAAATGCTTGGCGCTCATGGAGCCCGCACCCAGGTTGGCAAACCGGTTGGTGGTGATGAAATCCAGATCCTCGTTGAGCAGCACGTCCACGTATTCGTGAGCCAGGTGAAAGGGATAGGTGCCGTCGGCGTCTCCGGTGACGATTAGGTCCCCGGAGGCCTGCGAGAAGCCCGTCTTGTAGGCCCGACCGTAGCCCTTACGGGGCTCCACGATGACCTGGGCTCCCCTGGCCCGGGCAATTTCCCGGGTCTTATCGGTGGAGTTGCCATCCACAATTATCATTTCCAGGTCCAGATGGCGCTCTGCAAAGGCCTCCCGGTTGATGCTGTCCAGGGTGACGCCGATGCCGGACTCCTCGTTCAGGGTGGGGATGACCACGCTGACTTTCATGGGGGGCCAACAGATGCGACCTTAAAACTGTTTTGCCCGCGTCCCCATAAACTTTATATGGAAAGGCGGCTATATTCGACCCATGCCACTCGACCTGGACCTAGAGGGTTTGATGTACGGCACCGAACTGGTCAAGCGCGGGTTTGCCAAAATGCAGAAGGGCGGGGTCATCATGGATGTCACCACACCCAAGGAGGCCATCACGGCCGAGGAGGCGGGAGCGGTGGCGGTCATGGCCCTGGAGCGCGTCCCTGCCGACATCAGGACGGCGGGCGGGGTGGCCCGCATGGCGGACCCCAAAATCATCCGGGACATCATGGACGCGGTGTCCATTCCGGTGATGGCCAAGTGCCGCATCGGGCACATCGCCGAGGCCCGCATTCTGGAGAGCATCGGCGTGGACATGATTGACGAAAGCGAGGTGCTGACCCCTGCCGACCCCTTCTTTCACATCTGGAAACACGACTTCACCACCCCCTTCGTGTGTGGAGCCCGCGACCTGGGGGAGGCCCTGCGCCGCATTCATGAGGGGGCAGCCATGATTCGCACCAAGGGCGAGGCGGGCACCGGCAACATCGTCGAGGCCGTCCGTCACCGCCGCATGATTCTGCGGCAGATACGGGAGCTCAGAGACAAAGACGAAAACGAGTTGATGGAGGTGGCCCGAAAAATCGAGGCTCCCTTTGACCTGGCGAAGGAGACGGCCAAGCGGCAGCGCCTTCCCGTGGTGGATTTTGCTGCCGGAGGTATTGCCACTCCCGCCGATGCCGCCCTCATGATGCAGCTGGGCAACGACGGCGTGTTTGTGGGCTCCGGAATATTCAAGTCTGCCAACCCCTCCAAGATGGCTAAAGCCATCGTGGATGCCGTCGCCAACTATGACGACCCGGCGGCTCTTGCCGAGATATCCAGAGGGCTGGGCAAAGCCATGCCCGGCACCAACATCGACGAGATACCGCAGGGCGAGCGACTGCAGGAACGCGGCTGGTAGGCCGGCGGGACCGAAAAGCCAGGTTCTTCTGTTCTTTGCTTCCCCTATCGGGATATTTGGGGCAGCATCAGGCAGTAAAGGTTATGGGCTCCGCCTCCTGCAGTTCAAGAGTGGGCATTTTGGGGGCCGCCTTTTTCCGCACCTGAAGGTCGTAGGCCTGCTCTCCTCCCGCCTCGCTCAGGATGTGGTGGCCTCGCTCAATTTGCTGGAGGATGCTGGCGTTCACCCGCTCCATTGAGCCAGGGGCCAGTTTTTTGAGCAGCCGGGTGGCTCCGCCCAGGCCGTAGGGAATGGACTCCATGCGCATTATGGTCCCCGGGATGGCGAAGAACCATTTTCCCAGCGAGTCCTCGCCGAACTGGGTAATAGGGATACCTCCCGCTGCCTGGCGCTCCGGCGTGGGGCCCACGTGGGCCACCACCCATTCTCCGTCCACAAATGCTTCGCCCTCTCCCTCAATCATGAAGTAGCCCATGGAGTCGTACCATTTTTTAATCAGGGGGTCCACGTTGACCGTGGCGTCGTACCAGGCCTTTACCATGTTCATGGCAAACATCTTGTAGCGGGCCCTTATGCCCGCCGCCCGGCACAGAGATATAAACAGGGAAATCTGATGGAAGCAGGTCCCGGTGCCCCGGCGCAGGGTATGCTCCACCCCGTCCATGGGCAGAATCTCCAGGGTTACCTTGCGCTTCACGAACTCAAAGGCCGCCTCGGCGAACTCCCGGTCCGACACCTGGTAG
>DSCA01000141.1 GCA_011049295.1 Thermoplasmatales archaeon | reverse complement strand
GTTCCGCACTCCGAAGGGCAGTTCAAAGCTCTGCACCACGCGGGGCAGCAGGGGCTTGCCCGGATTCAGGAGGTAGTCGGCTCCCTGGCAGTCCAGCCGGAGGTAGCCGTCCTCATCAAGGGCGGAGGTCACCGGCGGAAAACTCACCGCGGCGGTGCGGGGGGCGGCGGCACCCGACGGAGAGCCATATCTCGCTCCCTGCTCTACGGTGACGGCGGCTGCTCCCAGACCTCCCAGCACCAACAGATAAGCAATGGCAATGGCCATTATTTTTTTCATGGTATCACATCACTATATCAAACAGCACGTATTAAAAATTTCGTTGGCGCCGCCCGGTTGCCCCGGAGACCGGCATCATGGTAAACGTATTAATAGGAAACATGTATTGTTAAACGAAGGCGGAGGAAGGAGGAGCAATCGGTATCATGACTGAAAAAAAGATTGCCGGAGCAGAATCCGCCCGGAAACAAATGCGGGAGCTACAGGAGTCCGAGGCTCGATTTCGCAACATCGTGGAACGAAGCTTCCAGGGCGTTTTTGAGATGGACCGACGGGGAAGATTCACCTACGTCTCGCCCTCGGTAGCGCAGATTACCGGCTTCCATGGGTCCGAGGTGCTGGGAAAATCGTTTCGAGAGTTCATCCATCCCTCCGATTTGCCGCTGCTGGTCAAAACATATATCAACCTGATGCGGGGCAAAGAGGTCCAGGGACTGCAGTACCGCATACGGAAAAAAGAGGGCTCAGCGGACTACGTGGAGATAAACGCCTTCCCCGTGTATGAGGACGAAAAGGTACAGAAAATCCAGGGAGTCATAAGGAGCATAAGCGATAAGAGTATCCACAAGGGCGACATCCACCGTTTTTCCTCCTTGATGGACACCGCCATGGACAGGGCAAACGTGTGGATTGACGTCCTGGACGCCGAGGGAAACGTGATGGCCTGGAACCGGGCCGCGGAGGAGATAAGCGGCTACCACAGGGAGGAGGTCGTCGGCCACAACTGGATATGGAAATGGCTCTACCCCGAGCCCCAGTACCGCAAATCAGTTTTGCAGACCGCCTCCGCCATCATCAAGAAGGAAAAAGAGGTGTCCAACTTCGAAACTGTCATCCGGACCAAGGACGGGCAGCGCAAAACCATCTCCTGGCATTCCTGCGGCCTCACCGACCGGGACGGTCGTCCCACGGGCTCCATCGCCATCGGCCGCGACGTGACTGCCCAGAAACAGGCGGAAACGGCGCTGCGCAACCAGATTGAGACCACCAAGGCCATCCTGAACGCCACTCCGGACATGACCGTGCTGGCAGACCTCGAGGGAAGAGTCATTGACTGCAACCATTCCTTTCTCAAATCCCTGGGTGCAAAAAAAGAGGAGGTGGTGGGAGGCACCCTGGAAAAAATCCTTCCCCCCGACGTTTTGGAGGGAAGGCTGGAGAAGGCTCGGAGGGTGGCAGAGACCAGGATGCCCCTTCAGTGGGAGGACTCCCGAGGCGGCCGCTGGTTCGAGAACAGGCTGTACCCCATAAGCGACGAAAAGGGAGAGGTGACACAGGTTGCCGCCTTCATCCGGGACGTCACCGGGGAGAAAAACATGCGGAGGCAGCTGCTGGAGAAGGAAAAAATGGCTGCTCTGGGGCAAATCGCCGCCGTGGTGGCCCACGAGCTCAACACCCCGCTGGCCAACATAGCGGTCACCGCCGACATCCTGGCCGCCCAGTTCCCGGCCCAGGGACAGGAGGATCTACAGGAAATCAAGCGGCAGGTGTTCACTGCCTCCCACATCATCAAGCGGGTGCTGGGGTTCTCAAGCATGCAGGACGTGACCAGACAGCCTGCCGACGTCAAAAACGTGGTGGAGCAGGCCGTGGCCTCCGTCCGGGAAACCTACGACCTCGACGGGACCACCCTGGTTAATTCGGTGGAGGCCTGCCCGCTGTGGGCGGACCACCATCGACTGCACGAGGTGTTCACCAACGTTATCGCCAACGCCGTGCTGGCCGGAGAGCCGGAAGGGGACCGCCACCGGGTGGAAATTGGCTCCTCGGCCACCGAGGAGGAGGTGACGGTGACCGTGGCCGACAACGGGAGAGGAATGGACCCGGCGACGAAGGAGCGGGCCTGCCAGGCGTTTTTTACCACCCGTCCGCCCGGGGAGGGAGCCGGGCTGGGGCTCTTCGTAGCCACATTCATCGTCGAGCAGCACGGAGGAAAACTGTCCATTGAAAGCCACGTCGGCAGCGGCACCGTGGTGAGCGTCACCCTGCCCCGGGGGAGGAGGTAGCCATGCACGTGCTCCTGGTGGATGACAACAAAATTTTCGTGGAGCAGCTGCAGAAATACCCGAGCCAGCAGGGTCTGGCCGTGGACACGGCAACAGGGGGAGCGGAGGGGCTGGAGAAGATGCAGCGCCAGCCGTACGACGTGGTGGTCCTGGACCTCAAAATGCCCGACATACCGGGTACCGAGGTGCTGCGCCGGGCGCGGGACAGAGCCATAACCTCCCGCTTCATCATACTGACCGGATACGGCGACGTGCAGAGCGCCGTGGAGACCATGAAGCTGGGAGCCATCGATTTTCTGGAGAAGCCCTTCGAGGGAAACGCCCTCCTGGAATGCATCAACAACGCAGCAGAGAGGCGGCCCCGTCCCCCATACTGGCTGCCGCTCAAAATCATGGCCCGGGAGCTGCAGAAGCAATGCGCGGGCAAGCCGGTGCTGGCGGTCACCGAGGTGCATCCGCGGCTGTTCAGGGAACGCCTGGGAGTCACGGCCCTTCGCGCCATCTGGCTGAAAGACCCGGCGCTGCAGGAAATGCTGTCCTCCCCGGGCTACCTTCTGGACCAGGTGGAGGAGTTCGTGGCACAGCAGGAGGGCGCCGTGGTCATCCAGTACGGCATGGGGCTCCTGCAGGAAAGGTGCGGTGAGGAGTGCTTCAGCCAGCACATGGACCGCCTGCATCAGATGGCTGACCGGGGGAGGTGCCGGCTGTTTCTGGTGTTCAGACCGGAGGACGAGGAGCACCTCATGGAGGGTCTGGGCGAGGTGGCCCTGTACCCCGCCATCGAGGACATGCTGACCGTGCTGCACCACCAGGTGCGATGCACCGTCATTCAGCTCCTGCGCACCGGCGGCCTTCGCTATCGAGACCTTCTGGACAGAGTGAACGTGAACCATTCCGCGGACCTCTCGCATCACCTCAAAATTCTGCGCCAGCACGGAGTTATAGAGAAAAAGGAGCGCCGCTACACCCTGACCGCCGTGGGACACCGCTACGTGGACATCCTCCAGTATCTGCTGGCCATGAGCGCCCTGCAGCAGGACTGCCCCGTGGTGTACGTGCCCTTGCTGTAGGATGGTCTGCGCCGGGGAGGACAAGGGCTCACCCGGGCAGGAAAAAATAGCGCTGGGGGGGATTTGAACGCCTATTTACCGGCATTAATAATATATGTTGGGGGGACAAGGAAAGGACGGGGATGGGCTATCAAAAGATATCAGAAACCGTGTGATAGGTATACTGATATATTCCTGAAATAGTTTATGGTTTCCATATCGCGCTTCCTAAGGGCAGCATTGTTTTTCCCGCCATGCTATTAATTAGAATTGATAGTGCTCCATAAAATGCAAGTGCTGATGTTGCCAGTAAAAAGATTCCACCGATAAGAGATGATGCACTGATGAGATAATGTGGGATGAGACCTGCAACAGCAATGTCAACGACAAGGAGGATGCAGAAAAACACCTTGTTTGTCATAAGAGATGCAACGGTTGCGATTAAGCTAACCATAAGGATAGCGATTAATCCAAAGGCATAATGTGAGATATCAAAGGAAACTCCACCAAAAATGGTGAAAAGAAGGGTGAATGCAATGGCAAACATGGCCATAGCATAGGTGGAAAAGACGGTTGCACCGAACACGTTATTTCGTTTGAATTCAACCACACCTGCAATGATTTGTGCGGTTGCACCAAAGAATAAAATCCAGGGTACCATAAGAATTTTGTCCATTCCCGAGGTCAATCCAAGGTAGCCTGAGCCAATGACAAAAGCTGCGACGGCAAGACCAATAAGGCCAAGGGCCGCTGGTTCTGCAGGCATCGAGGTATGTGGATTTTTTGTAACAGCATCATTTGTTTTTTTAGTCATATGAAAACCTCCGTTTTATGCCCTAAATTATATTCCCCATAGAGCCCACAACAACTCTCTCCATATGGATACTCATGTTTTCAACTCCTGAAATATTTGATGTGACTATTTGG
>DSCA01000066.1 GCA_011049295.1 Thermoplasmatales archaeon | reverse complement strand
GTCTACGACACCGAGGGCGGCTTCGTGGTCAAGGTCGTTTACAAGCAAAACGACGAGGTCAAGACCGCCTACTACACGGTGAGTAAGGTGGAGGGTATTGAGCAGGCTCTGGACGACCTGTCGTCCTATCAGCCGGTGATTGAGGAGAGGCCCAGTCAGAGGGCCTACGAACCTGAGGCCAGACCTCCTGCCCCCCGGCTCACCCCGGCATCAGATGAGTCACAGCAAAAGAGGTCCCTGCTGGATGGCTTTTTTAGGAAAAAACAGGGTTAGACCAGACCCAATACCACCAGCACGAGGATCAGGGTGGCGGTTCCCATGAGGTCCATGAGGCTGGTGATGATGGGGATGGTGGTGTTGTCCGGGTCCAGGCCCATGCTGTAGGTAAAAACAGATGAATAGTAGGCCACCAGGTTGACCACAAGAATGAGTATCTGGCCGGTAAGCACCGCTACGGCCACCATTTCGTACCAGGCCAGGGTGCTGATGGACAGTAATATGCTGATGATATAGGAGAGGAGCCCCACCAGGGAAAATACCACCAGGCCGATGAGTTGCATGGTGAGAAAGAGACGGCGAGCGAAGCGGGGGGGGAGGGAGGAGAAGGACAGGGAGCCCACATGCAGAGCAGAGGAAAATTTTGCGGCCAGGATGCCCCCGATGGCCCCTCCGTCCTCGAGAAAGGCGGGAATCATGATGAACACACCGGCGATGCCAATGAGTGCTTCCACATGGGTCCCCAATATGGAGCCAGAGAACACGGACAGCAGCCCGCAGATTAAAAAGAGGGGGGTGCTTTCCAGGATGATACGGCGGGCATGGGGACGAGCGACCCCCATAAAGGACATCATCAAACTGATGGCGCCCAGAGCCATGAACACGTAAAAAAGAGTGAAACGCGGCATGGCGCCCAGGTCCAGCACCAGGCCGGCCATCAAAAAAAGCAGGGGCAGGGTAATCATGTCTCCGGCCAGGGTGATGAAAGGGGAGGTGATGTTGTCCGGGTCCCAGCCGTATCGATAGGATGAAAAGGCGATGAGCACGGTCAACCCCAGCATGAGGACGGCTGACAAAATGCCGGCCAGCAGGGAGATCAACACCATGTCAACCATGTTGGCGTTCAATCCAATGGCCCGGGCAACGAAGGTAGCCAGCACGCCGAGATAAATACTCGTCACCACGGTGAGGATGAGAGAGGCGTTTACGTTGTGGCGGAGGATTTTGCCGCCCTTGTCCCCCCAACGAGGGGTGACTTGGCCGGTGTGGAGGTAGGTGCCCAATCTGGAGCCCAGGGAGGCAAAGATGTTGCCCCGCATGTCTATCGCCGGAGGGATAAGGACGATTAAGGCGGGCAGCAGTTCAAGATGGCCGGTCCAGACCCCCAGAATGGTGCCGGTGACCAGGTTGCCGATGGTGACCAAAACAAGGGAAAACAGAGGTTCTTTAAAATCGTTAGACCGTAGGGCGGGTAAACTGCGAGCTAGCCAGGGGCGTGGTTTTGCTGTTTCCTGGGGGTACTTCTGTACATTCTCCATGGGCACCACGTCCGGTCAGTCTACCAGGGGGTTCTTTGCCATCGGTCATTGACGGTACGGAAAGTTGTACCGGCTTTATATGTTTTTGCATGTGCTATGCTAACCAGTATCTATTAAGTTTAAATGTCAGAACAATATTACCTCCGAGGGAACACCATGAAAGAAGAGTTAAACCCCTTCAAAATAGCTCAGCAGCAACTGGACGAGGCGGCCAAGGTCATGGACCTAGATGAAGACATGCATGCCTTCCTGCGGGAGCCCATGCGCTTTCTCCAGGTTTCCATACCGGTGAAGATGGATGACGGCTCCACCAAGACCTTCATCGGCTTCCGCTGCCAGTACAACGATGCCCGGGGACCCACCAAGGGAGGACTGCGGTGGCATCCGGAAGAGACGGCAGACACGGTCAAGGCCCTTGCGGCCTGGATGACCTGGAAGACGGCGGTGGTGGACATCCCCTACGGCGGAGGAAAGGGAGGCGTCATCTGCAACCCCAAAGAGATGAGCGAGGGAGAGAAGGAGCGGCTGGCCCGGGGATACATTCGCGCCATCAGCCGCTTTATCGGCCCCGAGAAGGACATCCCGGCTCCCGACGTATACACCACCCCCCAGATTATGGCCTGGATGATGGACGAGTACAGCAAAATCGTGGGATATAACGCACCCGGCGTGATAACCGGTAAGCCCCTGGAGGTGGGAGGTAGCAAGGGCCGGACCGATGCCACCGCCCGCGGCGGCATGTACGTTCTCCGGGAGGCGGCCAAATGCTGCGGCGTGGAGCTGAAGGAAAACAAGGACAAGATGCACAAATCCTACGCGGAGCTCCAGAAGCTGGAGGAAACCACTCCCGCCGAGCACCCGGTAACCATCGCCATTCAGGGTTACGGCAATGCCGGACAGTACGCCCATCTGCTGCTAAAGCGGGTGTTCAGAAACGCCAAGGTAGTGGGGCTGAGCGATTCCCGGGGAGCCATCTACGTGAAAGAGGGCATTCCCTGCAACAAGGCCATGGAGATCAAGGACCAGAAGGGAACCATCACCGCCTATCCGGGAGCCAAAAAGATTTCCAACGAGGAGTTGCTGGAACTGGATGTGGACATCCTGGTGCCAGCCGCTCTAGAAAACGTCATACGCAAGGATAACGCCAGCAAAATAAGGGCCAAGATTATCCTGGAGCTGGCCAACGGCCCCACCACCCCCGAGGCCGACCAGATTCTGCACAAAAACGGGGTGATGGTCCTGCCCGACTTCCTGGCCAACGCCGGCGGCGTCACCTGCAGTTACTTCGAATGGGTACAGAACATCGGCGGATACTACTGGGACTTCGAGGAAACCTACGAGAGGCTGGACAAAAAGATGAGCCAGGCTTTCTGGGACGTGTACAACACCCAGAAGGCATATTTCGAGAAGGACAAAGACATCGACATGCGCACCGCGGCCTACGTGGTAAGCATAGAGCGCGTGGCTCAGGCAACGCGCACCCGGGGCTGGGTCTAAAGCCCCTTTTTTCTCTTTTTTGATTGTTTCTGGAGACAAAGCGGGCAATTTTTTTCAGATATTTTTATATAGGTAAAAGTTATTTAGATAAAACACAGCGATAAAATGTTTAGGTTAGGCCGAGACGAAAGGGGGATAGAAGGCCTTCCGATGAAGCTGATAATTGTCGTGGTGATAGCCGGTGCAGTGCTGGCAGCCGTTCTGGCTATGCTCAATTCGGTCAGTCCTCCCGGCGACCTCAGCGTGTCGTTCCGGGACGGAACCAATTTTTACGATGCTGGAATATCGGGAAGTAGCGGGGCCACGGTAGACCCCTTCACCGTGGAGGTGGTGGTAACGGATGCCGACAGCGGCGATCCGGTGGAGGGGGCAACGGTCACCATAACCGGATACAGCGGCGGAGGGTCCAGCAATCCCACCGACGGCAGCGGAGTCACCAGCGTAACGGTGAATAACGTGGAAATGCCAGCCAACACCAACCAGATAAAGCTGGACGTTGAGGTCTCCGCAGGAGGGTACCACACGCTGACGCTTGAGGATGCGATAACCGTGGTAAGATAGATCCCATGGTATTTCGTGGCCCAGGAACGCTGTCCGCCGTAACCTGCGTGCGCCCACGGGCAGTAGGAGGGATGGTGGACCTTCCCATGAAATTGATAGTGTCCCTCATCATAGGGGCGGCCGCGCTAGGCATTATTGCAGCAGTGGTGTTCAGACCATGTCTGTTTCCCCGGAGCATGTATGTGGAGGTGGTGGGGGACACTGTGCTGCGGGAGGGAACCGATGTGCCGGTGACCCTTCAGGTGCTGGATGATGAAAGCGTTCCCGTTGAGGGGGCCACAGTAACCGTAACCGGACTGGGGGCTGGAGACGCAGGCTTGTCGGACCGCCAGGGCAGGGTGACGCTTTATCTAAATGTAGAACTGGGGGCGCACCGACGGGAGGGGTACCTGGACGTGGAGGCTACGGCCCCCGGATGCTACAGGAGATTTCACCAGGATGACATGATTAAAGTGATAGCCAGGTGATGAACAGTGCCCAAACCTTTCAGTAGAGGAGAAGAGGATGACCGCCTTCCCGATGCAGGAGTAGAGGTGCAGAGTTGGATACGGCGGGTTGAACAGCAGGTGAGCAGCCTGGATAAACGTCTCGATGCCATCGAGCGGCGGCTGTCCGAGCCGCAGAGAGCATCTCCACCGGTGAAAATTAATGAGAGGGAGCCGCCACGCCGCGCAGAGGAAAAAACTGGG
>DSCA01000098.1 GCA_011049295.1 Thermoplasmatales archaeon | reverse complement strand
GTATGCTAGTATATATCAAGTTCAGCCCAGCAGCCCAATGCTCTGCCCCGCCCGCACCTTGTCTCCCCTGCTTACCGTCCAGATGATGCCCGGCGGCGCCCGTACCTCCACCCGGGAGCCGAAGCGGATTATGCCCAGGCGCTGTCCCTTCTCCACGCGCTGCCCCGCTTCCACGTAGGGAACAATGCGCCGGGCAAACACCCCGGCAATCTGGGCGATGCTCACCTCGCCCTGGTCGGTTTCTATGACCGTGGTCAGCCTTTCGTTCCGGGACACATCCCCAAAGGCGGGGCAGTGTTCTCCGGAAAGGTGCTGCATGGACCGGATGGTGCCGGCCAGCGGAACCCGGTTGACATGCACGTTCCACAGGTTCATGAATATGGAGAGCCGTCGCTGGCCCACCTCCACCACCGTCCCGTCCGCCGGCGACACCAGGTCTGTCTCCATGGCCCGGTGGGGGTCGCGAAAGAAAAAAAGGAAAAAGCCCTGGCCGGCCAGGGTGGCCACAAGCAGATACACCAGACCATGGTCCAGGATGGCCAGGGCGGCCAGGAGGAACACTGCGGGCAGCGGGGCCAGGGCCAGGTGGAGGCACCGGGGAGCAATCATCGTTTAACCACCCGGGCCAGCAGGCGTTCCACCGGTCCCCTGCGCTTGGGCAGGTCCACTAGGGCCGCGATGTTGTCGTACAGCTCGGGCAGGATGTCGAAGGCCACATAGGCCAGCACCACCAGGGCCAGCAACGAACCCGCCTTTCCCACCACGTTGTGCATGAAGTAAAAGTCGTAGCCCAGCACCTCCATGCCGTAGATGACTCCCACGTTGCGCACCAGGTTGAGCAGATAGATGACGGGCACGGTGAGCAGAAAGGCCTTCCAGCGCCGCCGCCGGTCGACTCCCCGCAGGGCGGCAATCACCCCGATGAATATCATCATGGACTGCAGGCCGGTGCAGGCCAATATGAGGTGCACGGAGTGGCTCCCCTCAAAATAGATGGGCACGGTGATGCTCTCCCCGTAGTTGATGCCTCCGGCGCTGACCCGATAGCCAATGACTTTCATCAGCCACACGGTGTGCTCGGCCACCATTTTTATCAGGTGCCCGGAGAGCACCGGCAGCTTGTCAATCAAAAAATAAAAGAAGGTGGACACGAAGGTGGCCCCGGCCAGGAACTGCAGTGCCTGCAGGTTTTCCCCTCGCTGGTGGGAGAGGTATTCGTGATAGGCCAGGTAGAACAGAAAGTAGACCCCCAGGATGCAGATGAGGGCATTGACCACGTCCCCCTCCTCATAGGTATACAGAAAGGCGGGCTGGGTGGCCCAGTAACCGGCAAAGACCGCCCAGCCGGCGGCCATCAGCAGGTGTCTGGATGGACGACGGGAAAAAAAACCCGCTCCCAGCACCACCAGGCCAGCAAACAGGGGAACCGAGGTCACCAGGTCAAACAACTCGTAGTCGTGAATGAGCATCTCGTAGACCACATGCCCCAGGATGAGGGCCAGGGTGGCCCCACCGAACAGGAAGGCTGCATATCGCCAGCTCGTGTGCACAGTGGGTGAATATCCCGTGGTATATGTGTTTTTCTGGTTATTTCAGATATGAGATGAGAATGCCCCGTGCAAAGCGTCGCGCTGCTCTGAGCGCCAACATTTGTGTTCGTTGGCAAAAAGGGAGTAAAAAGGGTTCTGATAACCCCGTTTTTTTATGTGGAATTTGCAACGGTAGGTATAGGCCATGATATCAGCAAGATTTATTAACGCGTTTATGTTGTAAATATGGGGGTGATAAAAATGAAAAGAAAAAGCATTTATGGTTTTTTTTGTGTTATGGCAGCTGCTACTTTGCTCATTTCGATAGCCAGCACGGGGGGATTGCACCTTAACTCTCTGGAAACAAAAGAACCGGGCACCGTGGCCGGCAACTACCGGACTGGGACAGATTACGAAGTAGTTTTTACAGCTCCTTTCGATTATGTAGACAATGGCTCGGGTTGGGATGTCCATGCCTCTGAAAAACAAAAGTGGAATAATTTTTCTTATGCCGACGGTACAGGATTAATTTTGCTAAACGTAAGTGCTATGAACGTATCGGAGTGGGGCAAAGCAGGGGCCTATGCTGCTATCGGGGGAACAACAATTGCTTCCCAGAGCTATGAGAAGCCGCAAGCCGAGTTCTACTTCTCTGGAAAATTCACGATGTTTGATGATATCTCTTTAGCGAGTAAAACGCACATTCGACTCCTTTATTTTTATTATGAGAACGACGAGGTTCTTGACGCCGGAGTGTTAAAAGAATGGCGGCAAGAGAGCGATGTTACTGAGTACACGGTAGACCATACCGAAAATCCTCTCTCTGTTGAATTAGACGCCCATATGTTGGGAAATACCTATACAATCTTGTTATTTTTCGAGGCCTATATCGAGGCAACCGGTGGTTCGGGCACATGCTACATCGATGCTTCAAATACCAGCCTTGAAAGATGTATCCACCTAGAAAAAATTAGACTGTACGACGCATGCGAATGGGGCTCAAATCTAGATGTACTGGAGTATTCACTTACCTGGGAAGAAGTGGGCCCGGATTCGGTACAGGTCGGATTCATTAGGCTGCACAATGCCGGCACGTTAGGCTCCAAACTTGACTGGGAGATTATTGCATGGCCTGATTGGGGGACATGGACGTTTGAGCCCAGAACTGGTTATGATTTAACGCCTACAGATGGGCCCATAATCGTTAATGTAAGCGTTCGGGCACCAAACCAAGAGTATCAATCTTTTTCTGGGAACATACAGATTAGAAACACCAACGATGAAAACGACAGCGTAACCCTTCCTGTCCGGCTCACCACACCGGTAACACATACCATGAGAGCCTATCTGCATTCCGTTAGGGTCCTATTCGAGCGTATGAAAGGAAGCACCGCCCTTTCCTTGCCTGTAAGGGGGCAGTTACCGCCAGAAGAAACCATGGCACAACGGCTTATTTTCCCCTTTTCTAGCCAGCCGGAGGAAAACTTACCTGTGAGCTGTCCAAACACTGAGCGCGCCTGCTTCAACGACGTCTCTATATCAGGCTATTTCAGATAGATGTGTCCGGTGTCCCGGTGCCATATCCAGGGGTCGTCGGTCTCCGCCTCTCTTTTCAGGGCCAGGGTGTAGTCCACCTTGGCGTCGGTGTCATCGGCGAAGTAGACGGCATAGGCTTCCGGAAACTGGGGTACCTTGGGCGAGCCGTACTCCTTTTTCCCGTGATGGCTGAGAATGATGTGGAGCAGCTTGAGCTGCAGACGCCGGGGAACCTCCAGTGCCTGCATGCGCTCGTGGAGCATCTGGGCGCCGATGGTGATGTGGCCCAGGAGCATTCCCTCTTCGGAGACGTCGATGGCTGTGGTCACCTCGAACTCCCGAATCTTGCCGATGTCATGGAGGAGCGCGCCGGCCATCAGCAGCCCGTAGTCCAGGGGAGGATGAATCTCGTGGATGCGCTGGCACAACCGGGCCACGTTCAGCGTGTGCTCCAGCAGCCCGCCGATGTAGTTCTGATGGCGGTGCATGGCGGCCGGAGCCGCCTTGAATTTTTCCACGAAATCCGGGTCGGTAAAAAAGGAGGTGAGGATTTGGCGGTAGGGTTCCTCGGTGCTCTCCACGATGTCCAGCAGCCCGGCCATCATTTCCTCGATGTCCCGGGGGGTGGTCTCCACGAAGTCCCCGGTATCGTATTCCTGGGGCCCGCACCTGCGGATGTCGCCCTTTTCCAGGGTTATCTCCCTGTTTTCGTTGTACTCGGTGACCCTGCCCCGGATGAACACGATGTCTCCCTTTTCCACACTCTGGTAGAGCTGCATGGTTTCCCTTTCGTCGTCGCCCCAGTATTTGGCACTGATTTCCCCCGTCTTGTCGCCCAGACGGAGCTCGAACCAGGCTCCCTCCTTGCTCACGCTGCGGTAGTTTTTGGGCGGTTTTTTGAACTTGATGGCAAAGGTGCTGTTCACCGGGTCGCCGGTCTTGAGGTCGGATATGAACTGCGATTTCATGCTAGCACTGATCTTTTTTTACAAAGGGAGGCTTTACCTTCCGGGCCGGAATGCGCTGGTCCCCTGTCACAATATCCAGAACCTCGGCATCCTGGTGGGGCGGATGGAGGTAGGCCATGGCAATCCCCTTTTTCAGACAGGGAGAAAAGGTGCCGGAGGTGACCACGCCCGCCTCCTCTCCGTCTTTTTCCACCCGGTGGCCGTGGCGGGGCACTCCCCGCTGCATGCATTCCAGAAAGGCCAGGCGGTCGTGGGGTGTGTT